>VSPO01000058.1 GCA_009775375.1 Muribaculaceae bacterium
TATAAAACTTTTAGCCTATGGCGAAAGTTTTTTAGTTTCGTACGTTTGACGCTGCAAACATACGAACTGGTTTGAAAATGCCGTCCTTGTGGTTTGAAATCGCCGGTCCGTGCTGGTTTGAGGCCTCAAGTATGGGCATGCTCTCCAGATTGGATGCGCATGGCGCACGTCATTCCAGCTCGATCGGATTGAAGAAGAGTCTCACTTTCCTCATCTTCTCGGCGTCTCCTTCCGTCCTTTTGACCATTCCCGAATCCAAAAACATCGCCCCGGCATTCTCCTTATAGTCGCGCAGCTCCATGTTGTATTTCTCCCGGTTGGTCTTGCAGAATAAACTTTGTCTTTTTCCGATAGGACAGACATAGTTCTTTGTCTCCACGGCCTCGAAGTAGTGTTCCTTCTTGGAATCCTCCAGTCGCAGGATAAGTCCGGGCAAACCGTTGAATTTCCAAGGCCCGGCACTGATTGGGATGTCGGAATACCAGGCTGTCCAGTCTCGTCCACGCCAGCGAGCTGTAGCCTTTCGGCAATCATATCCCATAATCCTCATCGTTTCGTCCTCTAATTTCCAGTTGATTGAGGGAATCGGCTCCTCATAACGGTAATAGTTTATAAATATTTTACCGTAATAATATACGATTGAATTATTGAGATTTGTCATCATGTAGACATTTATAGGCTCCATCTCTCTGCGAATTTTCCTATAGTCCTCTCTTGTGGGATAATCTTTCCAGTCCGGATCCTCAAAAGCAATGGAATCAAGTTGGAAATCTCCGTACCCGCCATACCATCTGAGACTGTCGCCGATAGCCAACACCTCGAAGTCCGTTTTCTGTTTAGGATTGCCATTATTGTCAAGACCGTCCTTTGGGTCAATCGTAACGTGTACGTATATAATCTCCATGCGTGCAGAGTCCTGAGCAATTATAACAGGTTGCCATCGCTTAGCTTGAATACTGGAAAATCCCATAGCGATCAAAATCATTGTTGTTAAGGCACTCAATATTCGATAGGTTGTTTTATATATTATCATGTTTAATGGTTTTATAGACTAATATTGAAAGATGATGACTGATCGATTAGACGACCAGCCATCAATCTTTTTGATTAATTGCTAATGCATCGGTTGTGCCTTGCATGTAGAAGAAATTGTTTATCTAGGTACGTCACCATGCTCTCTACATACGATTTCTGCGAGTTCTTGACAGTAATCGTCATATTCCTTTTCTGCGTCTGGCCCTTCACCGAAATAATCTTGATCGACTGTCTCGATATTATACGAACCATTGGCACACTTCACTGTGTGTGCGTCAGCATAACCGGCTACTGGCAAAGCCATCATAGTGATTGCCGCTGCTACTGTTGCAAATACCTTTTTCATAGGCGTTACGTTTTAAAGGTTAATATTGAAGTTAGTTGTAGTGAATGCTTCCGTCTGAGACGTGGCAATCAAGATATAGATTTCATGGCGGTATAAGATGTTGTTTTATCATATAACGTGGAAAACAGGTCTTTATTGCGAAGATATGCAAATTTCTTTCATTTTCCCGTCTGTGCCGAGTCCGCGCTTGATGATTTCAAACCACGTCAACCACGAGTGCTTAGCGCAAAGTTATAAGGATGAAGTATTAAGGATGAAGGGTTTGTCTCGTGCGGACTTGATGATTTCAAACCACGTCAACCATGTTTTCGTGGTTTGAAATCACCGGTCTGTGCTGGTTTGAAAATTCCGGTCTGTGCTGGTAGCACGTTGGCTTTCCAGGTTGGCGCATAAAAAAGCCGGGTCGATTCCCGGAAAGGAATCGACCCGGCAGTGTGTCGGAATTCGTCAGACTCGATTAGAGCTGCGGACCTGCGGCAACAAGAGCCTTGCCGGCCTCATTGTTCTCATATTTCTTGAAGTTCTTGATGAAACGGGCTGCGAGGTCCTTAGCCTTCTCCTCCCACTGTGCGGGATCGGCATAAGTGTCGCGCGGGTCGAGGATCTTCGGATCCACGCCGGGAAGCTCCGTCGGAACCTTGAAATCGAAGATAGGAATCATCTTCGTGGGAGCGGAAAGGATAGCACCGTCGAGGATGGCGTCGATGATGCCACGGGTGTCGCGGATAGAGATACGCTTGCCTGTGCCGTTCCAGCCGGTGTTGACGAGATAAGCGTGAGAATCGTTCTTCTCCATCTTCTTCACGAGCTCCTCGGCATATTTTGTCGGGTGGAGCTCAAGGAAAGCCTGGCCGAAGCAAGCCGAGAAAGTCGGGGTAGGCTCCGTGATGCCGCGTTCTGTGCCGGCGAGCTTGGCGGTGAAGCCGGAGAGGAAGTAATACTTCGTCTGCTCGGGGGTCAGGATCGACACGGGAGGAAGCACTCCGAAGGCGTCGGCTGAAAGGAAGATCACGTTCTTGGCAGCCGGGCCTGCGGATACGGGCTCAACGATGCTCTCGATGTGGTCGATAGGATAGGATACGCGGGTGTTCTCTGTCACGCTCTTGTCGGCGAAATCGATCTTGCCATTGGCGTCGACGGTCACGTTCTCAAGAAGCGCGTCGCGACGGATAGCGTTGTAGATGTCGGGCTCGCTCTCCTTGTCGAGGTTGATGACCTTGGCATAGCAGCCGCCCTCGAAGTTGAAGACGCCGTTGTCGTCCCAGCCGTGCTCGTCGTCGCCGATGAGAAGGCGCTTAGGATCGGTCGAAAGGGTGGTCTTGCCTGTGCCTGAGAGGCCGAAGAAGATGGCAGTGTTCTTGCCCTCTTTGTCGGTGTTGGCGGAGCAGTGCATAGAAGCGATGCCCTTCTGGGGAAGGAAGTAGTTCATCATTGAGAACATGCCCTTCTTCATCTCGCCGCCATACCATGTGTTGATGATGACCTGCTCTTTGGAAGTCGTGTTGAAGACAACGGCCGTCTCTGAGTTCAGGCCGAGCTCCTTGTAGTTCTCAACCTTAGCTTTCGATGCGTTGAAGACCACGAAGTCGGGCTTGAAGTCGATCAGGTCAATCTCCGAAGGACGGATGAACATGTTGGTCACGAAGTGGGCCTGCCATGCCACCTCCATGATGAAGCGTACAGCCATGCGGGTGTCTTTGTTGGCTCCGCAGAAGCAGTCTACTACGTAGAGCTTCTTGCCGGAGAGCTCATTTACGGCGAGCTCCTTGACAGCGTCCCATGTCTTTTCGGTCACGGGCTTGTTGTCGTTGGGATATTCCTCGGTGGTCCACCATACTTTGTCCTTCGAGTTTTCGTCGAGAACGATGAATTTGTCTTTGGGGGAACGGCCGGTGTAGACGCCGGTCATCACGTTGACAGCGCCGAGCTCCGTCACTACGCCTTTCTCAAAGCCTTCGAGCGAAGGGTCGGTCTCGTCTTTGAACAGTTGCTCATAGGTGGGGTTGTAGATCACCTCTTTGACATCCTTGATGCCGTACTGGGCCAAATCTATTTGTGCCATAATTTTGGAATATATATAGTTAAGAGTTATTCTCCTGTTTCGTTTTTGTCATCCGCGCCTGCCTGCCTTGCGGCTTCCCCGGCAGGGGATTTTGGGCTTCGTGGATGGATAAGTTGTTGTGCCTTTTCTCTTAAAAACACTTTGTCGACTAAATCAATCGCAAAATTAACTCTTTTAATTTAGATTTAGGGTTTAATTAGAGAATTTTTTCTTTATTTGAATGTTAAAAAACATTTAAGCCGCCCTTCGGAGGCCATCGTGTTCCTCAAAATAACGAAAAACGCAGCTTCGTCATGTCTATCTTTGCCCGAAATTTTAAACAAACACTATACAATCTCTTAAACATTGGAATCCACTATGAGTGATTATCTTATTTCCCAAGAGGGACTTGAAGCCGTGGAGATGGCCACGGGATGCTGGAACGCCTGCGACGACTTTCGCCGGCAGCGTGCCCGCAATAAGGATTATACGTTCGGTCGGCAGTGGGGCGACCGTATCTTCGTCGACGGCGCTGAAATGACGGAGTTTGATTATATAAGGAGGGAAGGGGGCATACCTTTCACCAACAATCTCATACGCCGCGTCGTGCGCAGCGTAGTCGGGGTCTCGCGAAGCAGGGTGCGCGAGAAACTGGAGGCCCGCGACGAGGAGGGACGTCGCCACGACCTCGACAACCGCATGGAGGAGCTTTACGCCCGCACGATGGAGGAGTTTCTGATCTCCGGGATGGCGGTCCATAAGAAGAGCGTGGCGGGAGGGGAGGTGAAGACAAGGGCGGTGTCGCCCGGACGGTTTTTCCACGACCCCCAGGCCCGCGATTCCCGAGGCTCCGACCTCACGCTGCTGGGGGAGGTGCACGTAATGCCGGCGGCTTCATTTTGCGCCACCTTCGCTCGCGACCGTGATGACTATCGCCGTCTACGCGCCGTCTATGGCGACGGCGGAATGGTGCGTGTCTTCGAATTGTGGAGGAGGGAGAGGCGCGAGCGTCGTCTGTGCCACGACCGCAGCCGGGGCCGGCTGCTGAAGGTGGACGAGGAGCTGTGGCTCCGCCGTCCTGCCTTGCGGAGGATGCCTTCGCGCTGGATTCTCGACGACGTGTGGAGATACTGTTTCGTCACGTCGCACGGCGAGATTCTCCGACAGGGCGACAGCCCCTACGGTTGTCATCCCTATGTGGTGAAGGCCTATCCCTTCCTCGACGGGGAGATACATTCCTACGTCGGCGACATCATCGACCAGCAACGCTACACCAACCGTCTTATCACGATGTACGACTGGGTGATGCGTGCGTCGGCGAAGGGGGTGCTGCTGTTTCCGGAGGATGCCTTGCCCGAGCATACCGACATGCAGATGGTCATGGACGAGTGGAGCCGTTTCAACGGAGTGATCACCTACCGTTCGAAACCGGGGCAGCCCTTGCCGCAACAGGTCAGCGGCAACAATTCCAACTTGGGCATCGGCGAATTGCTTGCCATCCAATTGAAAATGATGGAGGATGTCTCGGGCGTCAACGGCGCTCTTCAGGGGAAGCTCGAACGGGGCAGCGTCAGCGGTGAGCTCTACAACCGGCAGACCGAGAATTCCCTCATCTCCCTGCACGACATCCTGATGAGCTACGAATCCTTCATCGACGACGCCTTCACCCTCGAATCCCGCCTCCGCCGAGTACGTCCCAACCTGTCCGACCCGAGTCCGACATGGAGCGCAAGGCCTCCCGGCCTGCGCTGCTAAGTCCAATCGAGTCCCCGCTCAATAAGTTCGCATCATAGACTTCTGACCCATTCCAGAGGCTCGCCTGTCATCTTGGATATCGTCATGTCGTCCATGCCGTTCTCCCTCATCTTGCGAGCCATCTTGGCAATTTTGGCCATTCCTTGCGCCTGGCCGGCGTTGAAGCCCTCGTTATAGCGCGTGCGCTCGATATTGGTGATTACCCAATACTGTTTCTGGTCGTGCTCATAACGGCGGCGCTCCTTCTCCGAAAGGGCCGCCTCGTTGGCCACTTCCTGCAGACGCCTGAAGGCGTCGTCTCGCGGTGCAAACGGTATTGTCTTCATCTTCTCAAGGTTTTTAAGTGTGTAAATCCATCTTTCGAAATCATTCTCACATTCCTCCGGACTTGTTTTCGTGAAGACCGGAAGCTGTATGTAGATAAAACGCAGAACGTCGCTGACGGGTTTGCCTGTCAGCGTGTCGCAGATGCAACGGTCCACCTTTACCCTCCCGTCTGCGTTGTCGAGCATAAAATTCGTCAGGCTGATAAGGTAGACCGAATCCAGCTTGAAGTCCCAATCCCCCTTCCTTGCCTGGTTGACTATCGCCTTTGAGGCATAAAACGTCATTCTGTCCGAAAAGTTGACGTGGTTGTTCAGCTGCATCTCAAGCAGGATTCTCCGGCTGTCTTTTGTTGTGCACCGTATGTCGCTGATCATGTTCCTCTCCGCTGGGGAGTCGCCGAGAAGCTCCTTGTCCTCATAGGTCACGTCCACGATGGTGTCGTCAAACGCGGTTCCTTCCAGCAGGGCATTGAGGAAATTGATCAGGATTATTCGGTCCTTCTCCTGTCCGAAGATCTTCTTGAACCCGAAATCCGTAAAAGGGTTAATGAAGTGCTCATCCTTATGGCTATTTAGTTTTCAAAGGCAAATATACTCAATTAATTCCACCCCTCCAAAAAAATTACGATTATATGTCAATCGGTCAATATATATCCGTCTCCGTCCCCGCCCGGCGCTCGCTCGATATTTCAAACCACGTCAACCACGTTTTTGGGGTCGGACTCGATGATTTCAAACCACGCCAGCCACGAGAAGAACCACGTCAACCACGTTTTGGGGGGTTGAACTCGGTGATTTCAAACCACGTCAACCACGAGAAGAACCACGTCAACCACGTTTTTTTGATTGGACTCGGCGCGGACAGAAAGGGATACATAATGACATATAATCAAAAATCTCGTTATTTTGTTTTATGTGTTTGTGTATCTTTTGGTTGTATTTGGTGTGGGCCCGATTGGATTGAGCAAACAATCCAATAGCAAGCCAAAAAAGGCACGCCATTCAAAGTTGGCGTGCCTTTTTTAGGCTTGTTAATATTCTCCTGAAATAAATCCTTTAATTTCGGGAGATATATTCAATTAGCTATTCTTATTCTTTCGGGTCAGGCGTTTGATTGTTGCCTTTGACGGCAGTGTTATACTGCGATTCGTTCTGCGGAATCACCCATCTCCAACCGTTGCTCTTGGATGTCTGGAATGTGCCTTCCCCAACCATGACAGACGGCCAGTTGCCGGAAGTTGCATCACCGGCAACCCATACCCTTCTTTCAATGGGTTGGTTCCAACGCTTGAAGTCGAAGAAATTGAATCCCTCGCCCCATAGCTCTATGCGGCGAGCGACCTTAATTTCCTCCAGAAGAGCGTCACCGGTAAGGTCAGTGCCCTTCCATCCGTTTATACGATTTGCGTTGAGTTCGTCAAGACAGCTCTTGGCAACTGCTTCCTGCGAATTGTGGCATGCTGCCTCAGCCTCTATCAGCAGCATCTCTGATGCACGCATCATGTTGTAGGCGCATGAGCTGTAGCCGTCGATGCCCCAGAACTTGAACTGCGCTCCGAATTGGGTCAAAGTCGCTCCTGTCGCGGGGTCGGCTATCTGAGTGCCCTCTCCTGCCACAGCATAGGGGAAGCTCCAACCGTTGAGGCGTCCGCACGCTGCGTATCTCTCCTCGGCAAATTTCTGGAGCTCCTTCTGAAGGGGCGTGCCGGTGATGGTGCCGTCTTCAAGCTGCATTAGGACATTGACGTTCATGGACGCGGCAGCCGTATATCCCGCCGTATAGAATAGAGGCTTCACCTCTTCCGACACCTTGTCGGGAGTGAAGAACAGAGATGCGCGGACATCGTTCTCCGCATCGAGCTTGCGATAAAGATCCATGCTGATCGCTCCTCCTCCGGTGTTTCCCCATAGAGTGGGATATGCTCCGTTGCAGGCATATGTCGCACCATATGACGCATAGTAAATGCCTGAGTAGTCGTCAGAAACAGCCCACATCGTCTCCGACGTGTTCTTGGCAAAACCACACGTGACATATGTGTCGGCCGACATTATGCCATATCCCTGTCTTGCTTCATGAGCCATTTTTTGAGCCGTAGCCCAATCGTCTTTCAGCAATGCCGCACGTGCATATACGCCCTTGGCCACGCTTGCGTCAGCCTCCCATGCATACGTGCGTTTTACTCCGGATTTTGCATAAAGCTCAAGAGCGTTGTCAAGGTCGTTGTATATAGTTTTCAGCACATCGCCCATTGAGGCCTGCGGCATCTGTGTGTCGGCAGGGTCTGGCTGCTTAAGACGCAGGGGCACGGTCAGTTCGGAGCCTCCCTTCGCGTCGGCCCAGCGAGGCCCGAATATTTGGAGAAGGCGAGAATATGCGTGTGCCCTCATAGTATAGGCCTGCGCTATGCGGAAGGCAATCTCTCCTGTCGGCTCTGCATCGGCCTCCAGTGATGAGAGAATCGTGTTGCACTGCGAGATGATGCCATAGCAATACGACCAAGGAATGATGTCCGACGTGTAGTTGTCGGCGCTCATGGCCTGCCAGTCGACGATCGTAGGCGAGCTTCGCTGCCAGAAATAGCTTATGTAGTCTCCGCCAGTCACGTCGCCATATACTGCGGAAAGCCATGGTTCGCCGTTAAACCAGCGGAACCCATAGTATGCCCCGTATTGCATGTATTGCGACTTGAACACACCATACGCTGCAAGACGGATGGCGGTCACGCTTGTCGTGACATCCTTGTTTGAGATCTCTGATTTGGGGGCCAGGTCAAGATAGTCGCTTGAGCAGGAGGCAAGACACCCTGTAATGGTGATTGCTGCAAGGCCCTTGATTATATTGTTTCTTTTCATTTGATTCTGCGTTTGAATTAGAACTTCAGATTAAGCTGGAAGGCAAACACTCTCGCCGGCACGTAATAGCGGCCCTGACCTCCTTGGAAACCATATTGGGGGTTCATGCCTTTGCGTTTCGCTGCTATAAAGACGTTGTCGATCGACATGCCGATGTTGATCGATTGCATTCTCAAGGCGTTAACCCAATTGGTCGGGAAATCATATGAGAGGTTGATGTTCTTGAGCGTAAGGTAGTTGTTGCTGGTCAGCCATCTGTCGCTTGAATCATTGTTGTATTGAGAATAGAGGGCATTGACCTGCGGGATTGCATTGGGGTCTATGCGGTTGGGGCTGTCTTCCGTCATGCCGGCGGGAGCTGCGGTCCAGGAATTGAGCAAATCCTTGTGGAGGGCTCTCACTACTGTCCCTGCGCTCATAAGACTCTGATAATTGCTGTCGTAGGTCTTGCCTCCGAGGCTGTAAGTGAAGAGAAGGCCGAGGTTGATTCCCTTCCATGATACGTTTGATCCGAAAGAACCGTAGACCGTTGGGAGCGACGTGCCACATAGCTTGCGCGAAGCATAAGCAGTGTTGCTCGTGTAGTATTTGCCATCCTGCTCGATGAAGACATGCTTCTTGTCAGCCTTCGCCTGGTTCACTTTTTCCATGAATTGCTCCTCGCTGTATACGCCGTGTCCGGCCTGTTCATCCCAAGTCCAGAAATCGGGAGAGTCAGGAATGATTTCATACATTGATTGTCCGGTCAGTTGGTCTACGCCTGCCCAATGATATTCCTTATGGTTGTAGAGGCTCTTGCCTATGTAAAGGTTTTGGGCGGGAAGATCGTGCCCGTCAGGAAGTTTGGTGACTTTGTTCTTAAGGAATGTCGCGTCGAGAGAGAAATTCCATTTCCAGTCAGAGTTGCGTATGATATCCACGCCGAACTGGAGCTCCCATCCATAGTTTTTCATCGTTCCGACGTTCTGCCAAATCGAGGGGTTGTCTCCGGCAGTTCCTTCGCCTGTGATTTGGTCATAACCGCCTGGAAGGGTGCCTATGGAGTTCGGGAGGCGCACCTTGAAGAGAAGGTCGGAGTTGACTTTGTTGAAGTAGCCGATGCTGAAATTAAAGCGGTCGTCAAATAGTGAGCCTTCCAGTGCTACGTCGAATGTTTTTGTTGTTTCCCATTTCAATCCGGGGGTGCCGAGAGTAGAGGGCACAAGTGTCTGTCCGGGGCCGCCGGGCCATGCCATCCAGTCGTAGAGAGTGTAAGAGGAATAAGCTCCGGCGGATGCGTCGTTGCCCACGGAGCCATAGGCTGCGCGAAGTTTGAGGAAGTTAAGCCATGTGAGGTCCTGCATGAATTTTTCTTTCGACAGCACCCAGCTGGCGCCGACGCTCCAGAACGTACCCCAGCGATTGTCCTTTGAGAATCTGGAAGAACCGTCGCGGCGCACGGAGAATTCTCCGTAGTATTTCTGTGCATAATTGTAGCGTGCACGTGCAAGGTAAGACTCTACACGACGCTGCAGGCTGCCTGAATTGGCATATTGGATATCCGAGAAATTGTTGAGTTCGAGATGTCCCTCAAGAAGCTGCTGGGCTTTACGTACGAAGTCATATTCCTGCTCATAGTTATAGTTCTCATGGGCCAGCAAGACGTCGATGTGGTGGTAGTCATAGTCATGGTTCCAGCTAAGGGTCTGTTGGAATGTATGCGATTTGTAGGCATAGAAATACTTTGAGAACATTCCGGATCCTTTCTGTGAGCCGACAATGTTATTGTTGTATTCCTTCGTGTTGGTTTTGTTGCGGTAGTATTGTCCACGCACGGTCAGCTCAAATCCATAAGGAATTACGGCAGTCACGTAAGCCGAGCCGTCGAGTGTGGTGCGGCTGAAATTATTGACGTTGAGGAGCTGCTCCCAAGCCACGTTGGTGCCTTGATTGTAGCCTGCCACGTTCCATGTCGGCTGTCCGTTTTCGTCAAGGATTATCGAGCCGTCGGCGTTGTGGTTGTAATATGGATAAATGGGAGCGTATCCCTCGACGTGGAACGGGTTGTTGACGGCGTCAAGGTTAGAATCGTCGGCCTGTCCGGTCTCTGATTCCTGCTGGCTTGCCGATAGGTTCAATCCCAATTTGAGATAGCTGACGGGGTTGACATTGGTATTCACGCGTGCGCTGAAGCGGTCGAAGTCAGTGCCGATCATGTAGCCGTTCTCTTTCAGGTAGCCCAAAGAAGCGAACATGTTGAATTTCTCGGTTGCGCTTGCGATGTTGGCGTTGTATTCCTGACGATAGCCGTTGCGCGCCACTGCGTCCCACCAGTCAAGGTCGGTGTAGCCTGGCAGGGGGGGTGCTCCGCAATATTTTCCCGTGGTCGGGTCGAAAAGTTCGGAATTCTCCACGCCGAAAATATTGTTGTATAGATAGTCGTTGATGATTGAGCCTCCGGCAAGATTCTTCACGACGTCAGCATAAGTCAGCTTTGTGTCGGGATTGTTCATTATTTCCTGGCGATACAGACCGTTGGCATATGAGGTGAATTGCGTCTGCATCCAGTCGGGAATTTCCTGGCGGTCGTAGAAAGGAAGAGCGCGGTCATACATACCCTGACGCACTTGCAGGCTAACGTCAATTTTTCCGGCTGTTTTGGCCTTCTTTGTCGTTATGAGGATAACGCCATTTGCTCCACGGTTGCCATACAGTGCAGAGGATGCAGCGTCTTTAAGCACAGACATAGACTCGATATCCTGGGGGTTCAGGTCTGCGATGGTTCCTTCGAATGGAATGCCGTCCACAACGTAAAGAGGTGTGTTGCTTCCGTTGATGGAGTTGAAGCCACGGATACGGATGGTCGGGGCTGAGCCGGGAGTGCCGGTGGAGTTATTGACCTGAACGCCGGGTGCGTTACCTTCAAGGGCAGCGGTGACAGAGGTCACGGGGCGGTCTTCGATTTCCTTGGTTCCTACCATTGCTACGGAGCCGGTGAGGGATTCTTTGTTGGCTGTGCCGTAGGCGACAACGACCACGTCGTCGAGGTTGGAGGAGGTGGAGGTGAGGTAGACCACCATGTTGTTCTGAAGCTTGACGGTCTGCTCTTTGTAGCCGACGTAGGTGATTGTTGCCTGCGTGACATTGGCCGGGACGGTAAGAGTGAATTTGCCATCGACGTCAGCTGCGGTGCCTTGGCCGCCGCCGACGGGCATGACTGTAGCGCCGATCAGCGGCTCGTTGTTTGCCGCGTCGAGCACTGTGCCGTGATAGGTATGCGTCTGGGCCGAGAGGGTCCAGGTGCACACCATCAGCGTCATCAGGATTAAAAACAGTTTTCTCATACGTTAATAATTTGGGTAAAAGTTATTACCCCCCCTGATCATCAAGTATGAAAGCCTACGCAAGCTCCAGATCCCCATCCTCCTGCCCTATGCCTGCGTCCGGATAGGATTTACAATGCCATCCGGGCGGCGGAGGTCAGGCCAGGCCGATGAGGGAGAGCACGGATTGCGAGACGAGGGCTTGCTCCAGGTCGGTCGGCGGACGGAGATAGCTCCGCTCCAATACGGTCTGGCGATGGCCTACGAGCTTGCGTATCAGATGATGAGGGATGTCGAGACTGTCCGTGAGGTTGCAGAATGCGTGACGGGCATAATAATATGTGATTCTCGCGGGCGGTTCGAGTCCCGTCTGTCGGCATTCCTCTCTCAGACAGGCGTTGAGCGATTCGGTCAGCTTGTGGAAGAAGTTCGACAGGCGGTTCTGACGCTGGCTGTCGGTATAAGTCTTCGCCTTGTCGAAGCAGGGGATAAGGAAATCGTTTGCTGTTCGGCCCCTCATAAGCTGTCGGAGCAAAGACCTTATCGGAGGGTAATACGCCACGATGTGCACCGGCACTCCCGTCTTCCTCCGGAAAATATCGACCGCCACCGTCTCCATCGCCCGCCCTGTCTTCCCGTCGCGCACCTTGCCGAAAGTCAAATCCTTGATTCTCAGCGATGCCATATCCACAGGGGCTATCCCCTGAAAGGCAAGACAGAGCAGGAACACCGTCAGCGACAATGCTTTCCCTTTCGGCGGCAGGGATGATGTGGCGGTCTCCCTCAGGGCCAGCTTGCCCAATATTAGCAGCTCCTCACGGCTGCAATTGCGGTCGCGGCAGACGGCCACATATTTCGGGAAACGAAATCCCCTCAGGCATTGCAGCCAGCCATTGGCCACGGCAAATCTCACCACAGCCTTCAATCGGTTGACCATCAGCGGTCTCATCGCATTGTGTCCCGAATAGTCGGCTTCGATAGCGGAGGCAAAACGGTCGATAAAATTCTGGTCGATATCGCCGATGGAGAGGCCGTCGCCGAATCTCGCCCTGACATATCTTGCAAAAGATTCATACCCACGCCTCGTGTTGAGCCTGACGCATTCAACGGCCTTGCGTTCAGCCACTTTTGCCAGCGTCAGCTCATCCAGCCGCCTCAGGCAGGAAATCTCTGAATTTGTGGCCAGCCCTTCCGACAGCGAATCAAAATCGCGGTCGAGGCAGCGGTCGATATGCTCCTGCACTCCTGCGGAGACCCGCCTGAAAGCCGTCTCGACGGCCTCATTCTTGATTTTGAAGTCGGGATCCTTGCCGATTATGCAAAGATGATGGAGATTCCAATCGCAGCGGCGACAGCTGACGGAGGTGAAAATCCTCGTCGACCTCCCGTTGTGGCAAATCCTGATGGCAATGGGATGGCTTCCGTCGGCAAATTTCTTGCCCGTGAACAGTTCTTTAGAGATAATCATGCGCAAAAAGTGTAAAAAAAGATGAAAATGTGATTAAAAAAGCAATATGCAACTAAAAGACGGGCACGAGGGCTTCAGAGTGACGGTTTGGAGTGCATGATAAATGTTGAAAAATCTTAAATAATAGCAAATTGAAACGACGGACTCCTCTTAAATTTCTATGCGGCGGCTTATAAACCTCAAAATATAGCAAAGAATGATGTTAAAAAACATATGAAATTTGGAATTTAAGAAAGAAGCTGTTAAATTTGCAAATCTTTTAAATTTGTCAACAATAATTAACAATATGAACCACTGTCGCGGTCGCAGTTCCGGAAAAATGAGAAGAAGTCGCATCCAAGAGAGGGGTCAAACGCTTCAAAACCACCGAAATAGTTGCTGCTGACAGCACCAAACCAAGCGAAAAAATCTTCAATAATAACTTTTACCCAAATTATTAAAGTATGAGAAAACTGTTTTTAATCCTGATGACGCTGATGGCGTGCAGCTGGAGCCTGTCGGCCCAGACGCGCACGGTGAAGGGCGTCGTCGTCTCACAGAGCGACGGAGAGCCCGTGGTGGGCGCGACCGTCATGCCGGTGGGCGGAGGTCAGGGCACATCGACCGACCTCGAAGGTGCCTTCAGTCTTAATGTAGGCTCCAACGTGAAGGAGATTCAGGTGTCTTACGTCGGTATGCACACCCAGAAGGTGCACATCACGTTTGGCAAGCCGATGCGCATCGAGCTTACGAGCAGCGTCAGCGACCTCGACGAGGTGATGGTCGTGGCCTATGGCACAGCCAAGAAATCAGCATATACCGGTTCGGCATCTGTCATTAAGGCAGATGCGCTTGAGACTTCGCTTGTGTCGAACGCTACAGATGCGTTGGCAGGTAAAGTTGCAGGTGTTCAGCTTCTTAGCAGCAATGGTCAGCCCGGTACGTCACCAAGCGTCCGCATCCGTGGTGTCGGATCGATCAATGCAGAGAACAATCCTCTTTACGTCGTTGACGGCGTTCCCTATGACGGCGACATATCCAGCATCAACACATTGGATATCGAGTCGATGACGGTGCTTAAGGACGCAGCCGCAGCCGCCCTATATGGTGCGCGTGGTGCGAACGGCGTCATCCTTGTGACCACCAAGAAGGGTCGCTCAGGTGCAGCCAGAGTCATTGTCGACGCCCGTTGGGGTGCAAACCATCGCGCTGTGCCCAACTACGACGTCATGAAGACTACCCAGGAATTTGTGGAGACAGCCTATTCCGCACTCCGCAACGGTTATTATTACAACAACACATATACGGCTGAAGGCGCACACAACGCAGCCAATGCCAATATCTTCAAGGCACTCGGATATCAGGTCTATACATTGCCTGACGGACAGCAGCTCATTGGCACCGACGGCAGACTTAATCCCGCAGCCACTCTCGGATATGCCGAAGGCGACTTCTACTATCGTCCCGACGACTGGGCGAAGGAACAGCTTCGCGACGGCCTGCGTCAGGAATACAACGTCAGCGTGACGGGCGGCACTGACCGTTTTAACTATTTCGTGTCCGGAGGCTTCCTCGGTGACGAGGGTCTTATCAAGGGATCTCACTTCAAACGCCTCTCCACCCGTACGACCCTTGATTATCAAGCCAAGGAATGGCTTAAAATCGGCACTAACCTTAGCTACGCCTATATCAACAGCGGCTATCCCGGAGATCAGACAACATCGAATTCATCGGGCAATGCATTCCTTATGGCCGACCAGATTGCGCCTTATTATCCCATGTATGTCCGCAACAACGACGGACAGATCCGCATCGACGAAAGGACCGGCCACAAGGTCTATGACTATGGCAATGCAAAGTCGACTCCCTACACAAGAAACTGGATGAACAACTCCAACCCCGTAGGCGACCTCATCTACAACACTACTGAATACCTGATGGACATCTTCGACGGCAAATGGTATGCCATCATTACCCCGCTTGAGGGCCTGACAGCAACCGGAACCATCGGTTACCATCTCTACCACACGCGCTACCATAATCTTGGCAATCCATTCTACGGCCAGTCGGAGCCTTATGGAGGCTCGGCCTATCAGTCGTCGGACCGCACACGGTCAATCAACATCCAGGGCCTTCTCAATTATCGCCGCACATTCGCTGAGCGTCACGATATCGACATACTCTTCGGCTATGAAAGCTACGATTGGAATCTTGAGAGCCTTCAGGGATCGGGGCAGAACCTTTATCTCCCCAACAGCTGGGTGATCAACAACACTATCGACAACAAGAACCCTTACGGGTATGTTGACAAATATTCCACACGAGGCATCTTCGGCCGCGCCAACTACAGTCTTGACTCCCGCTATTTCTTCAGCGCGAGCGTGCGTCGCGACGCCTCCTCACGCTTCGCTCCCGGCAAGCGCTGGGGTACGTTCTGGTCAGTGTCAGGTGCGTGGGATATGGCAAAGGAAAGCTTCATGCACTCATCAGAATGGCTCGACCAATTGAAAATCAAGGCTTCTTTCGGCCAGCAGGGCAACGACAACCTCGGACGAGGCAACTATCCCTGGCAGGACCAGTATAAGATCACCGGCTCCAACGGCGTATGGAGCGACGGAACGCTCTACCGCAAAGGTAATCCCGACATCACATGGGAGACCTCCAACAACTTCAATGTAGGTGTGGACTTCAGCCTCCTTCAGGGTATGGTCAGCGGTACGGTGGAATACTTCAACCGCCAGACCTCCGACATGCTTTACAACAAGCCCGTGGCCCCGTCGAACGGCTACAGCTCAATCCCGATGAACATTGGCTCTATGCGCAACAACGGCGTTGAACTCGAACTCAACTACCGCGCCATCTCCAGCGAGAACCTTACGTGGAACATCAATGCCAACATCACGACTGTCTCCAACAAGGTGCTTAAGCTTCATCCCGACCTCCACGGCCAGCTCATCGACGGCAGCCGCATATACCGCGAAGGGGAATCAATGTATCAGCTCTACCTCGTGCAGTATGCAGGAGTTGACCCCGCCACCGGTCTTGCCCTTTACTGGGACGCAGACCCGAAGCTTGACGAGGCAGGCAACCCGATCAAGGACGCCGCAGGCAATTTCCTCATTGAAAAGGAATATCTATCCACCGACTTCAGCCACGCCACGAGCTACAACCGTAAGTCGACCGGCAATCTTATGCCCAAGGCGTATGGCGGCTTCGGCACCGACCTGAAATTCTACGGCTTCGACTTCAGCGTGTCGTTCGCTTATCAGTTCGGCGGCAAGATCTGGGATTATTCCTATCAGGATCTCATGCACAACGGAAACTCAAACGACATGGGCCGCAACTGGCATACGGATATATACAACTCATGGACTCCGGACAACCGCTATACCGACGTCCCGCGTCTTGACAGCCAGGATTCCTATTCAAATGCTTCTTCCACCCGCTGGTTGACCTCCAGCAACTATCTGTCGCTCCAGAATATAACCCTTGGCTACACACTGCCCAAGAGGATGACAGACGCAATGCGACTCAACAGCATCCGCATCTATGGAGCCGCCGAGAACCTGTTCCTCTGGTCGGCCCGCAAGGGTCTTGATCCCCGTCAGGGCTATGTGGTTTCAGAAGGCGCCACCTACAAAGGCTCAAGGTCGATTTCAGGAGGTATCCGCATCGAGTTCTAAACGTTTTCCTCTAATTCAAAAAAAGACAATGAAGAATAACATCAAATATTTAGCCACAGTTGCTTTCGCCTCCATGTCGCTTGTCGGTTGCAACGACCTCGACACACAACCCGAAAACAACTACGTGACCTCGCAGGAGAAGCAGGAGGCAATTGCCTCCAAACCCGACCTGGCCTCAGCCGGAGTGGTCGGCATCTCTTCTGCCTACAACCAATACATGGCCGTATATTCCTCTGCACACTGCGATTTCGGATGGCCTGCGGCATTGATGATGCTCGAATCCTGTGGCACTGACCTCGTGGCCGACAACAACGGCTACAACTGGTTTGCTTCAGCAGCCAACTACAATCTCGGCACGACCAACAACTATGTCAATAACCTGTCGTGGTATTACGGTTACAAGATAATCGGCTCAGCCAACGACGTGCTGAGGAACATCGATCCGGAGACCACCGACCCCAACCTTCAGCTTTTCGCAGCCCAGGCCTACGCCAACCGTGCATATATCTACTTCTCTCTTGCCCAGCTTTTCCAAAGCACATACAAGGGCAACGAATCGAAGCCTTGCGTCCCACTCATCACGGAGGAGAATTCCGATGCGGCTGCCACTGAGGGCTGTCCCCGTGCTACAGTAGAGGAGACCTATGCACAGGTTCTTTCCGACCTCGACAAAGCCATAAAGTTCCTCTCAGAGTCCGGTCTAAGCGTAGACAAGCTTGCAGATACCGGCGCGAAACGTTTCGTATCGCTCGGCACAGCCTACGGTCTTCGCGCCCGTGTCAATCTCGTTATGAACAATTGGCAGGCAGCCGCCGATGACGCCGCCAAGGCAATCACGGAATCCAAAGCCACTCCGTATTCTATCGCAGAGGCTTCTGTCCCGGCGTTTGCCAACTCCGACGACCACAACTGCATGTGGGCGATATACATTCAGGAGGTGGACCGTGTAGTGACTTCCGGTATCGTCAACTGGCCTTCACACATGGGTTCGTTCAACAGCAACGGCTACTGCTCAGCAGGAGCATGGCGCTATATTAACCGCGGGCTCTATGCCACCATTCCTGACTCCGACTGCCGCAAGGGATGGTTTCTTGATGAGAACGCCGAAAGCAAGAACTTGAACTCCAACTATGCGGCTTATGTGGCACAGTATGGCATGCCGGCTTATACTCAGGTGAAGTTCGGGCCCTACAATAATGTCATAGGCACGACTACAAATGCCAACGACATCATGTTGATGCGCGTTGAGGAGATGTATCTGATCCAGGCCGAGGCAACCGCCATGGCAGGCAATCCCGCCCAGGGCAAGCAGATTCTTGAGAACTTTGTCAAGACCTATCGCAACCCCTCCTATCAGTGCCCCGCCAACGACGCGGCTTCGATGCAGGAAGAGGTGTGGCACCAGCGCCGAATCGAGCTTTGGGGCGAGGGTCTGGCCTACTTCGACCTTCTCCGTCTGAACAAAGGCATCGACCGTCGCGGCGGAGGATGGACCAAGGAATGGGTCTATAATATCCCAGCTCCCCTTAAGCCGTTACTCGTGCCGCAGGGAGAGGTGGAGACCAACCTTGCCCTCGGAGCCAACAACGAGACCTGGAGCAAACCAAGTCCTGTGGATGATTTCTAACATGTCCTCCTAAGCAAATATTCTAATATATTGAAATATATGAAAATAAATAAGATAACCGCATATCTCGGAGCAATGGCCGCATTTGCATTTGCTTCGTGCTCGGAGGGGCAATATTGGGATGGTCCCTCTCAGGAACCCCAGGTATACGCGTTCGAGAAGCCGGCGGAGACCGTCAGCATTCCGGCCGACGCGCAGATACCGTCGTCGTATGATGTCACTGTCAGCCGTGGCAACAACAGCGGCGAGGTCACAATCCCGGTTGATTTCAAATCCAGCTCCCCGCTCATGACAGGTCCGGCAGAGGTGAAGTTTGCCGCAGGCAGCAACACCGCGACCTATACCATCAATATCGCAGATGGGATTAAAGCCGGCATCGACTACAGAGTGCAGCTTTCGCTTGCTCAGCCTGAGGATGGAGAGGAAAAGGTCAGCGAGGACAACCTCACATATACGCTGAACTTCTCGCAAGTGCTTGTCTTGAAATGGGAACAAGTCGGAGTCGCTTCAGCCGTGGAGACACTTTTCGATGTGAATTCGCCCGTAGACATTCCTTTGCTTAAGGCTGTCAACTGGCCGGTAGACGGGCAGCAGCTGATGCGCCTTGAAAGCCCCTACTACTACTTCGTAGGTGAGGGTCAGGGTTACAATATCGACTTCTACCTCAATGACAAGGATGAGGCCGTCTCCATGAGGCAGGATTGGCAATATACAGGCGTATTGCTCTCGGGCGCTGACGGAGGTTATTGCTTCTTCGGCACTCCGGCAGCTTACGGCGGTCAGTTCATCAGCGAGGGCGACATGTATCAGATGGCAGGTGTAATGGGTCTTGCTTCGTCGCCGACGGGCACGCCTTCGCCGGCCTACAATGAGACAATCACATTCCAGTGGGTAAGATGAGAAGATAATCGGATCCAACGGGAATATAAAGGGAGCGCGCTATCGAGGGATAGCGCGCTTCTTATTTTTGGTGCGGACTTGAGCAGCGCAGGCCGGGAGGCCTTGCGCTCCATGCCGGACTGAGCGCGGGGATGGGGCGGGGG
>VSPO01000059.1 GCA_009775375.1 Muribaculaceae bacterium
CTTTTCAGCCACGTAGAGAGTCACGATTTCTCGTCGTTAAATGGTCTCAAATTAAGTATCTCTTTTTTAGAGATTTGGATTACTTGCAACAGATTGATATTATGCAATTTGAAAATTTGAAAATTGCCCGTTTTTAAAACATTTTCCGAAAATTGGGCCGATTCAGATGAAAATGACGAAAAAAAATCCCAGAGCCATTGGCCTGTAATTCAATAAAATTTTATAACTTTGCAGTCAGATTAAGTATCTCTAAAAAAGAGATTTGGACATTTTTAAAACAAAAGCCCACGAATTCGGATTCGTGGGCTTTTGGGCTGGTATGGATTCTGTGGGATGGATGTTGGTTCGGACGTGTGCTTAGCGCAAAGTATTAAGTAGGAGGGATTAAGTATTAAGGAATAGTCGCACGCTCGGACTGAGCACTGCGCAGGCCGGCGGATCAGATTCCCGATCCGTCGATGAAGCGTTCTTCTACCGGGCGGTTTTGCAGCACCTTGGCATCCTCGGGAATGTCTCTCGTGACCCATATGTTGCCCCCCACCACGCTGCGGTCGCCGATTGTGACGGGGCCAAGGATGGTGGCGTTGGAATAGACCGTCACGTGGTTGCCAAGCTGAGGATGCCGGCGCGTCTTGGCGGCACTCCCGTGCAACCCGAACGGTATGTTCTTGGCTCCCAACGTCACTCCCTGATAGAGCTTCACGTGATGGCCGATAATGCAAGTCTCCCCGATGACAATGCCCGTGCCGTGGTCGATGCTGAAATATTCCCCTATTTGAGCTCCGGGATGAATGTCGATTCCCGTGGCGGAATGCGCCAGCTCGGTGATGATTCGCGGAAGCCAGCGCACGTTGCGTTTGTAGAGCTCGTGGGCAATCCGGAAATGGAGCATGGCGAGAAACCCCGGATAGCAAAAGCCGATCTCCTCGATGCTCGTGGCCGCGGGGTCGGCGGCATAGGTGGCCTCAAGGTCGGTCAGCAAGATCAGTTTCACGTCGGGAAGGGAGTCTACAAAGGAGCGGGCGACGGCAGCGGCATCGGCCGAGCCGTCGGTGCGGGCCACGTGGTTGAGAATCTCCAGCCCTACCGACTCAAGATTCATCCCTGCGGCATAGGCCGACAGCTTGCTCCCCAGACTGAAAAATTCGGGGAAGAGCGTCTCTTTGAGAGTCGTCATCATCTCCTTCACCCTTGCGGGGGAGGGATGGTAGTAGTCGGGGTTTGACCCATATTCCGACTTTGCCGAAGCCTTTGCCAGCCTTTCTACCGTCGGGCCGATCGCGCCCGTAATATCCGCGTATGCATCCATAATAAAATTCGGTTTGACAAGGGAATGCCCCTTGTCAAACCGTGGCACACCCTGATAACAGGGCGTAAAATTACTCACAAATTCCGAGACGGCAAAATCCGCGACGGCGAGAAAGCAAAATTCGTGGCAAAATACTTCGCAATAAGCAAAAATGAGTGAAATTTGTCAGAAGCTTACCTGAAGCATGGCCTCCACCCGGTTGTCGTGGGCCTGGCTGCCGTCGAAATCGACACGGCGGCCGTAGATGTACTCCGCGCCGACCTGCACGATGGAGTTGATGTTATAAAAGACGTTGCCCACCACGTATTGCGCGTATTTATATCCCGTCTTCCAATCTGAGGGGGAATCGGAATAGCGGTCGGCATACGTGCGGACATGGCTATAGATTGCCGTGCAGAAAAGCTTGGGCGAGAATTTATATTGCAGCGAGCCGACGGCCGACCATGCCTTCACGGCTTCCAGCCTGGAGGGATTGGAAGGGTCGGGCATGAGGTCCATCCCAAGGCCGTTGATATCTTGGATATAACTGGCTATTCCCTTGCCATACAGCCCCATATAAGAGGCCGACAGACCGCCGGCTATTGGCGTCGTCCCGCTTGCCTTGATTCCCCAGCCCACCTTGTCGATATTCTTTTGGGCTACGGCGTCGCGATAATACATGTTGCGCACGATGCCCGCAAGGCGGATCCATCCGGCTCCCCCGGCCCAATTGCGCTGCACGTAGAAAGGTATGTCGGGGAGACGTTGGCTGACGCTCAGCGTGCGGTCGGCGTTGGTGATGGAAGTCTCCGGCATGTCGAGGCCGATGCCCACGCGCCATTCACGGTTTTTGCCGAGGTATGGCTCGTAGGCCACCATGCCATGGATAATGGTGGCCAGGCCGTTGGGCCCCTCATAGTCGATAGTGGCTGGGACCGCCGCGGCGTCTGCGAATATCGTGTAGGTATATCCGGCGATAATGTCGCGGTATTTTAGATAGGCGTGCTGGAGCGTGGGAGCATATCCCGAGCCAAGGAAGTTCATCGACACGTATGCGCCGAGCTGGTCTTTCGTGCCGGGAAGGGCCACGACGTTAAGATAGATGTTGCTCTGCTGGGCAGAGACCTTGAATTGCGCTCCGTTGCCCGGAGCGAGATTCATGGGTATGCCCGACGTGACAAACAGGTTGGGATTGGGAATCGGGTTGCCGAAGTCGTAGGTGGGGACCACCTTGACGTTGGCTCCCAGGCCCATATAGAATTTTCCCTCCTTTCCGAGAATGGCGAAGCGAGGCACGTCCTTGATATTGATTTTATGCGGGGCATTCTCGTGCATTGTGACGAAAAGGGTGGATGTGTCGTTATGCTCCACTAATTTTATAATAGCGGATTCATCTGAAGCTGATTGCGCTGCGGCGAAGAGCGGCAATAAAGCGCATGGAATCAATAAACGTGTTTTCATAAGGCGGCTTTGAGTGGTGATCAATAATTAAGATTTTTTTGCGGGTGCCGGCTGCTGTCCGGATGACGATGGCTGCTTGTCCTGATAATAGCTTTTGTTGACGGCGAATGCGAAGGTGTTGCGGAAGAGGAACGCCATCACGGTGTATGCCGCAAGGAGGATGAAGCAGACGATGAAGGCAAACGTGCCGTTGCCATGGGCGTGTAGCAGTGACCGCAGGCCGTCGATGATGAACGGGGTCAGGACAATCGCGATGTAGTTGGCCGAAAGGACAATCGCTATGGCGAGGGTTGACTTCCCTTGGGATATCGACGTGCGGCTTGCTTTGTCGTAGATAAGAGGCTGGCAAAGGCCATAGCCGAATCCGGCGAAAGCGGCTCCCACGCACATGCTCCACGACAAAGGTAGGAATGCGAACAGCGCGAGCCCGGCCGTCATAATCAGGGCGGAAAATATAAAAGTCCATTTCTTCAGGATTTTCACAATCCAGGAGATGGCATATCCCGGAATGAGGATGAAGAGGAAGAATATGGAGGTGATGGTGCCCGTCAGGGAGGGGCTCCAGTCTTTCTTCTCAATGAGGAACGGACAATAAAGGGAGAGAACAATCGTGGCAAACGTGATGAATGCGTAGACCCCCATAAGGGCAGAGAGTCTGCCGATGTATAATCCGCCGGCCACTTTTTCCCCCGTGGCAGCCGGGGCGGCCACGTCGGGGCTCGATGAGGGAGAGGCCATCGGGGGCAGCAATTCGTTGCGGGGAATCTTCTTAAGCCAGAAGGAGAGCGCCAACGGGATGACGGCGATCAGATAGACTGCGAAGGGGAGATGCCAGTTGCCATGGCTGAGCCATCCTACCACGAATGTTGCCGCCACGAGCGACGTGTTGGAGATGCCGGAGACGAGTCCCATCTTCTCCATTCTGTATTTCCCCGCGAATGTGTCGGAGATAAGGCCTTGGGAGAAAGGGATGAGCAATCCTGCGCCCCCGCCGAGCAGACAGCTGACCACGATAAGCATCATCATGCTGTCGGAGAAGAAATAAGCCATGCCGCAAGCCATGAATATCAAGAGTCCGGCCATGATCACTCCTATCTTATGCCGGGATAGGGAAAGCTTTCCCGAAAGGAGTACGAAAGGGATAATCACAAGGTTGGGCAAGACGGTGAGCATCTGTTTCTCAAGCTGGGTGGTCTTCGGGAATACTTCGGAGAGAGTCCCGAGCATGGGCGTTACGGCCAGCCCCGGAAGGTTGACCAGCAGGGAGATAGACAGAATGGCGCAGAACGTCATCAGCGATATTGGGGCTTTACCGGTTTGAATCATTATATAAGCGATTAAGGATGAGATATGCCGTATGCCCGGCCTTTATCAGGCCGGGCATGGCTTTTAGGGTTTGGATTTCGGTTTGACGGAGAGGTCGTTGACGTAGGAGAGGGTTTTCATGCTTGCGGGACCGAATTCTCCCTCTGCCCATTCTGTCGCTCTCTTCACTTGCTCTGCGGTAGGGACGTATCCGGCAGGCCATTTCGATACGGTGTCGGGCGTGCGGCCTTCGATTTCCCATTCAAATGGTTCGAAATCAGTGTCGGGGTCGCGCCACGAAGCTTTGCGTTTCGCATAGACGATAAAGGGGACAATAAGGAAGATGGCAGAGCCGACAATGAGTATCACGACATACGTGACAGGGCTGCCTGTATTGATCTGCGACGGCGGAACAAAGCTCAGGACCATGGCTACGAGTGCTCCAAGCAGGCCTACGCCCGTGACGAGCCATTTCCCGAAGTTGCCGCCGGGGACGCGGAAGCCGCGTTTGACGTTGGGCTCCGTCTTGCGGAGACGCAGGAATGCGAAATAGATGATGAAGACCATTGCCAGATAGATGATGGTCGACATCTGGCTAAGAATCTGATAGGCTGACTGCACGCTCGGAAGAACTACAAGCACGAGCGAAAGAATCGAAACCATTATCCCCTGCACCCACAGGATAGAGGTCTGCACGTTGTTTTTATTCGTTTTCTGGAGGCCGCGGGGAAGATAGCCGGCTTTGCCTACCGACAGGATGCCCGAAGACGGCGCTATGATCACGCAGCTGACCTGTCCGATGACGCCAAACGTAAGGAATAGGGCAATCACGTGGCCAAGCCATTCGCAATGGATAGAGGCAAAGAGATTGTTGTAGGCCACGAGCAGGGAGGCAAGCAGGTTGATCTCCTTTTGCGGGATGACGAAGCCGATGGCAAGGGTGCCGAAGATGAAGACTACGAGAATGATTATGACTGCCATGAACACAGCCTTCGGGAAAGATTTTGAGGGATTGTTCATGTTGGGTACGTGCACGGCCTGCATCTCCATGCCGGCAAAGAAAAGGAAAATAGAGGCGGCGAGCACGATCGTGCTGAATTTTGAGAAGTCGGGCCAGAATGGCTGATGTGAATCAATGTAGATATGGTTGCCAAGGCAGACATATACTATTCCCATAATGATCAAGACGGCTCCCGGGATAATCGTGCCGAGGAGGCCGCCCGCCGTAGAGAGCTTGTTGGCCGCGGCCTGCCCCCGGAATGCGTTGAAATTGGCAATCCAATAGACCGCTAGAACCACGATCAGGGAATAAATGACGTTGGAAGATAGCTTGTTGTCGAAAGATTCAGGCCAGAAAATATATGCGAGAGTCACGGCTCCGAACATCAGGACCGCCGGAAACCAGATTACGACCATCTGCCAGTCGTAGTACATGGCCGCCCAGCCGTATTTGGGCCCGAGCCCTTCGCTGACCCATCGGAAGAGCCCTCCGCTTTTGGTCCAGGTAGAGGCCAGCTCGGCGCACACCAGGGAGTAGGGCACGAGGAAAACGAGCGCGGCAAAGACGTAGTAAAAGATTGAGGTGTAGCCATACTCCGCTTGAGATGCAAGGCCACGCATGCTGACGATATTCGTCACGATAAGAATGGTCATCGCCCAGGTGGTGATGAGAGCCTTTTTCGCTGGTTTGGCAAGGCCTCCGGGCTTGCTGTCTGCAACGGCCGGGGTAGAAGTGGATGTGTTTGCCATAATCAATTAATTAGAGTGTTTTTCAATATATAATCAATTATTGTGTGGGCATCGAGATGATGGCAGCGCAATGTCTGCGTGAAGACACCTATATTTATTATCCATATTTCAACAAACGAAAGGATAAATTTGTTGAGGCACGGGGTTGAAAAAAAGTTTGCATCGGCAGTAAGTTCTCTGGATGGAAGTCAATATGGAGGGCAAGGAATTAGAATTAACAAATATTCTAAATTCGACTAATTTTACGGAATCGTTATAAAAATATTAAAACATATATTTGCAACAAATTTAGATGATTTCGCTGAACAATTCTAAAAGAACCGTGTTGTATAATTATGAATGGGCTTACAAGGGAAAAGCCTTGACCGGGAAGCAATTCCGGGCAATGGTTTTCCTGAGAGAAGCGTCATTGACCATCTCCGGCTTAACAACATTGGAAAACACCTCTTATTATAGAAAAACACTAAGACAGTTTTATTATAGAAAAACACTAAGAAAGTTCCCGCATTCACAGCCGGCTAAAGAAACCTTATTATTAACTTTTTAAAGCCTTATTAAAAAAATTATGGCACAAAAAACGTATGATCCCGCCGTGCAGGCCCTGCTCGACCTTATAGCCAAAAACGGCTGGGAAGACAAATTTCAGAAAGCGCTCGACGCATGCCACGCACTGAACACGATCGAATATGAGAACATCAAGACTCTCGACGACTACTACGACTGGCTTCAGGGCTGTCTGCACTGGATTCCTGTTGAGAACAGAGAAGGCACAGCTGTCTACAACGCCGTAACGATGTTCTATTTCCTTCTCGACCAGAGCCCTGTCAAGGAGCTGCAGACTCCTGTGACTCCCTCGCAGCTGAAAGACAACGTGATGCCGCCGCTGACCCCGCTTTCGCAGTGGATGAAGGATTACGTAAATGCACTTGGTGCTTGGATGGATACTCCTGATTCCATCTCCGAAGAAGCCGTCAAGAGCTATTATGACGCTCCCCGCTACAACATGGGAGACTACGAGAAACCGAAGGGCGGCTGGAAGACATTCAATCAGTTCTTCGCACGCCGCAAGAAACCGGGCTATATGCCCGTCGCAGCCATCAACGACGACCATGTGATCGTTTCTCCTGCCGATTCCGTCAACGACGGCCAGTGGGAAGTCGGCTCAGATTCGAAGGTCAATATCAAAGGCCTTGAATGGAGCATCGAGGAGCTTCTCGAAGGATCGGACTACAAAGATGATTTCGCCGGCGGTATCTGGACACACCAGTTCCTTAACACGACCGACTACCACCGTCAGCACGCCAGCGTGGGCGGAAAGGTGCTTGAGGCCCGTGAGGTGCAGGGTGTGGTATATCTTGGAGTAGGCACTGAGCCCATCGAAGGCGATGAAAAGGGTCGTACCCGTATCGTCCGCAAGCAGATAGCTCTCGACGAACCCGGATATCAGTTTATGCAGATGCGTGGTCTGGTGGTGATCCAGTCGTCTATTGGTAAGGTGGCTATCCTGCCGATGGGTATGGCTCAGGTATCTTCTATCATCGTGACAGCTGAAAAGGGCACCACTCTTCGTAAGGGCGACGAGATCTCCTACTTCCAGTTTGGCGGCTCCGACATCGTGATTGTCTTCCAGAGAGACTCCAATGTCAGCATCACGGCGCAGCCCGGCGTTCACTACAAAGCCGGCACGCGTATTGCAATGGCTTATCCCGTAGGTGAATAAGCATCTTTGCTTGATTATTAAAAACAAGCCCCGACGGGGATTCTTCATATTAGGAATCCTTGCCGGGGCTTCTTTATCATTAAGCGAGCTTTATGAGGAGCGGGACGTAGCCTTTCACGTCGTGGGGATTCTCCTCCCCCGGAAGCGCCACGGAGGAATCGCGGTCGGAGAAAATCATGGCCACGCGGTTGCCGCTCTCGTCGTCGGTCTTCATGACCACGAGGATCTCTGCCTCATCCAGACGATAGCGGTCGAACTCTATCCTCCCTCTCCACATTGCGGGATTGTCGCGGCGGAAGCGCATGACGTCGCTGACGTAGTTCATCAGACGCCGCTCGCGGTCGTCTTCGGGTTGTAGTCGGCCCGAGGTGCGCGAAGCGTTGTCGGGCTGCGAGCCCTCGCAGTCGCGCGAAAGGTCGGCAAACTCATCGCCGTAGTAGAGGGTTATCGGGCCGGGATAACCGGCAAGGATGGCGAAACGGGTCATAAGGTTCACTTCGTTGTGGTCGTCATAGAAATTGTCGGCCACGCGCACCCCGTCATGGTTGCTCAGGAAAAGGTTGGGGAGCACGTCATCCGGGGAATAACCTCTTTCCGACGGCGGGGAGTAGATTTTCATCACGTCGTCCCAGCCGTTTTCGAGTCCGCCGACGCCTTCGCCGTTCATGGCTCCGCTGATGAGCTGCTTGCCGTCGAAATCAAAAGCGCTCTTCAATCCGCCGTCGCGCAGGATTCTCGCGCTGATGGCTTCGGCGTCGCTCCAGTCTTCACCCACGAGGTAGCCGAGAGTGCCCCATTTTTTCCCTTCCGCGGCCCGGCGGTCGCAAAGCTCTCTTACGGCCTGCGAGATTTCTTGCCAATAATTATGGCCGTCCTGACATAGCTGGTAGGCCTGGTCGAAGCGCCATCCGTCGATATCGAATTTGTCGATCCAATATGTGGCCACCTCCTTGAAATAGTCGAGCGATTCGGGATATTTCACGTTCCCCTCCTCGCCGCGCTCATTGACGGTGGTTGTCGAGTCGATAAGATGCCCCGAGGGGGATGGGTTATTCGCGCCTCCATGATGGCCGAAGACTCCGTCGAGGAATACGTAGATTCCTCGTTCATGGGCCTTCTCCACGAGTTCACGCAGGTCGTCTTCCGTCCCGAAATGGGGGTCGATTTTGAAGTAATCGTTTGCGAAATATCCAGTCGCCTGGAGCTTTTCTCCCCCTTCGGCTTCCGAACTGTCGAAAATCGGGGTCAGCCAGATAGCCGTGGCCCCGAGGGCTTTGATATGGTCGAGGGCGTTGATTACGCCCCGGAGATTCCCGTTCTTCAATTCTCCATCGGGTCCCCACAACTGTGAATAGCCCTTGGCTCCATCCTTGCCATGGAGAAAAGAGCCCACCATCACCTGGTAGATGGTCAGCGAGCGCCAGTCTTTGCATGGTTCATACAGCTTTGTTTCCATAGTCGATATATTTTTCAGAAATTAATTTTCAAAACATGTAGGATAAACGACGATGGAATCTCGATTGTTCGCAGTCAAGTGGTCAAAACATTGTGATTTAAATAAAAATTGGTTAATGCCTCCAGTCTCATATGGAGAGAATGCTTCTGAGCTCGCGCCTATCGGACCCAATCTGAGTCTGAGCTCGCGCCCAACTCCTTCAGGCTTCATCCTTAATACTTTGCGAAAAGCATACGTCCGACATGAAGAGATGGATTTTTATATTCCGGGAATGCAAGAATTAAGATGGATTTCAGTTTCTTATAATAAAGGGGAGTCGGCGATGCCGGCTCCTCGAAGATAACCATAAACTTATCCTGATGAAGAAGTATGGAATGATTTTGGCAACTTTTGCCACCATGGGATGCCTTACAGGAAACGCCGCCGAGCCGGCACGCCTCCTGCGCTTCCCGGCCACCAACGGCACAGACGTGGTCTTCACCTATGCCGGCGACCTCTATTCCGCACCGTTGAGCGGGGGAGAGGCACGCCGTCTTACCTCCCACAAGGGAATCGAGATTTTCCCGAAATTCTCCCCCGACGGGAAAAACGTGGCGTTCACGGGCCAGTACGACGGCAACACAGAGGTCTATCTCATTCCCGCCGACGGCGGCGAACCGAAGAGACTGACCTTCACGTCAACCAACTCCCGCGACGACTTGGGCGACCGTATGGGCCCCAACAACATTGTCGTGGCATGGACTCCCGACGGATCTGAAATCGTCTATCGCAACCGTATCGGCGACGGATTCGACGGAAAGCTCTGGCAGGTCGCTCCCCAAGGAGGGATGCCCTCGCAGATACCGCTGCCCGAAGGGGGCTTCGCAAGTTTCTCTCCCGACGGCAAGAAGATGGCCTACAACAGGGTGATGCGCGAGTTCCGCACGTGGAAGTATTATCGCGGAGGTATGGCCGACGACGTCTGGATCTACGACCCCGAGGCGAAGACCGTCGTCAACATCACCGATAACCCGGCCCAGGACATATTCCCGATGTGGGTCGGCGACGAGATTTTCTTCATTTCCGACCGCGACATGACGATGAATTTCTTCGTCTACAACACCAAGACCGGCAAGACAGAGAAAGTCACGGAGTTCTCAGACTTCGACGTGAAGTTCCCGAGTTCCGACGGCAAGCGGATAGTGTTTGAGAAAGGGGGCTGGCTCTACACCCTCGACCCGGCCACACGTCAGACCCGCAAAATCGACATAACCCTTGCCTCCGACAATCTTCAGGCCCGCACGAAGCTGAAGGACGTGGCCGACAAGCTGACCTCTTTCGGCTCGAATCCCGACGGCTCGCGCCTGCTCCTGACGGCCCGCGGGGAGGTCTTCGACGTCCCTGTTGAGAAGGGAGTGACGCGCAATCTGACCCGTTCTTCAGATTCCAACGACCGCGACGCGTCGTGGAGCCCCGACGGCAGTAAGATAGCCTTCATCGCCGACAAGACGGGAGAGAGCGAGATCTGGGTTCGCGATGCCGGCGACTCTCAGCCGCGACAGCTGACCCACGACAACGACACGTATATCCGCTCCCTGACATGGAGTCCCGACAGCAAGACGATCGTATATACCGACCGCAAGAACCGCGTCGTGGCGGTCGATCCGGCCACGGGCAAGAAGCGCACTCTCTTCACAAATCCTGCCCACGAGGTGAGAGGAGTGGCATTCTCTCCCGACAGCAAGTGGATAGCTTATACTCGCTCGGGCGACAACAACATGGGCGTGGTCTACGTCCGCGAATTGGCCACGGGGAAGGAGATTCCCGTGACCGAGAAATGGTACAACTCATCCTCGCCTGAGTTCAGCACCGACGGCAAATATCTCATCTTCTGCTCCGAAAGAGACTTCAATCCCAACTATAGCGAGACCGAATGGAATCATTCCTTCAATCGCATGGGCGGCGTTTATCTCGCCATGCTTTCTGCCGACACTCCCTCTCCATTCCTTGCCTACGACGGAAAACGCCCTGAAGAGGCCGACAAGAAGGGGGGTCCTGTGGAGGTGAAAATTGATGCCGACGGCCTTTCGCAACGCCTCGTGAAGCTTCCGCTGAAGGCAGGATACTATGGAGGGTTCCATTCCGACGGCAAGAAAGTGTGGTATTCTTCCATGGCGGGTACGGAGGTGTTCGACCTTGCATCCGGCAAGAACGAGACCGTGGCTCCCGGAGCGATGATGGCGGTCAATGATAAGGGCGACAAGGCCGTGTTTTATTCCGACGGCAAACTCTACGTGACGGCACTTCCCTCCGGGAAGGCTTCTCTCGACTCTCCCGTCGACCTTTCGGCAATGACGGCAGAGGTGGATTATTCCAAGGAGTGGCCTCAGATTTTCGATGAGGTGTGGCGTGCTTTCCGCGATGGGTTCTATCTTGAGAACATGCATGGCGTAGACTGGAATGCCATGAAGGAGAAATACGGCCAATTGCTGCCCTACGTCAAGACCCGTCTCGACCTCAACTACGTGATCGGGGAGATGATTTCAGAGCTTGCCTGTGGCCATGCCTATGTCAATCCGGGCGAGATGGAGGAGGCTCCGCGTGTCTCGATGGGTCTGCTTGGGGCTGAACTGAGCCGCGACAAAGGGGGCAACTATCGCATCGACCGCATTATCCCCGGCGATGTCTATAGCCGCGAGTTGCGCTCTCCTCTGGCAGAGCCGGGACTCGGCGTCAAGGCCGGCGACTTCATCGTGGCCATCGACGGCATTTCCGTGAAAGAGACTGAGAATATCTACAGCCTTCTCTCCGGAAAGGCCGGAGTGCTGACAGAGCTTACCGTCAGCGCGTCTGCCGACGGTTCGTCGCCGCGTAAGGTGGTGGTGGAGCCAATAGCCGACGAATATCCGCTGTATCATCATGAGTGGGTGCAAGGCAATATCGAGAAGGTCGACAAGGCCACCGGCGGAAAGGTGGGCTACATATATATCCCCGACATGGGTCCGGCCGGACTCAAGGAGTTTGCTCGCCTCTACTATCCTCAGCTCGACAAGGAGGCTCTGATTATCGACGACCGTGCCAACGGCGGCGGCAATATCAGCCCGATGGTGATTGAAAGGTTGCTTCGCGAGCCCTATCGCATGACCATGAGCCGCACGTCGGACAAGAACGGCACGATTCCCGATGCCACTCATGTCGGCCCGAAGGTGTTGCTCATCAATAAGTATTCCGCTTCCGACGGCGACCTCTTCCCCTGGAGCTTCAAGGCCAACAATCTTGGCACCGTGATCGGCACCCGCACGTGGGGCGGCATCATCGGAATCAGCGGTTCGCTCCCCTACGTCGACGGCACCGACGTCCGCGTTCCCTTCTTCACCAACTATGACGCCAAGACAGGGCAATGGATTGTGGAAAATCATGGAGTGGATCCCGATATCCTTATCGACAACGACCCGATAAAGGAGCAGGCCGGCGAAGACCAGCAGCTCAACAAGGCCATCGAGGTGGCTCTGGAGCAGCTGAAGACTCGCAAGGCCATGCCGAAGACTCCGGCTCCGCGCACGTTCAAGGATCTCGGTCTCTGATGCGCCCTACAAAAAAGCTGCCCGCCGAAATTTCGGCGGGCAGCTTTTTTGTAGGACTATCCTCATAACGCACTTTAAGATGCATTCTAAGACGCATTCTGAAAAACGCGCTCTTAGTTTCCGAAATATGTCTTGACGCTGTCGTCGGGAGTGCCGGTGATTAGGAAAATTATCATGGCGAGAAGTCCGAGGAGCAGCACGTTGAGATTGGCTACTGTCCGCAGTCTCGAAAGCTTGTAGCGGGGAAGGCGGCGCATCTGTATCCATATATAGATGTTGATGATGAAAGTCAACGCCGGAGGGAGCATGTCGAGTCCTGCGAGATTGAGATTGAGTGCGAGGCAGGCCCAGACAGCCATGGCCAATGCGAGGATGCTGATCGTCAGGAATACGACTCTTGTCCCCTTCCTTCCTAACTCTGTGGCAAGCGAGACTCTTGAATTGCGGAGGTGGGAATAGTAGTCGGAATAGTTGTATACGAGGGTGGCGTTGGTTGCCAGAAGTCCGGCCACGATGGAGACGTAGATGGCCGGAGCCATGTCATACCATCCGAACGAGTGGGTAGCCTCATGCTGCGACTGAGTGAGCGACGTGGTTATCACGCAGACAGGCCCGAACATGACGAATGCGAGAAACGGACTGAAAGGGGTGTGCATCAAAGGAGTGGCGCCGTTGCAGCTTAGCCATCCCGCGACGATGATGAATATCCCTATGGGAAGCACCCACCATCCTGCCATCGTCATGATCGCAAGCCCCACCATTATCGAGAGCAGAAACATCGAGACGGCGCATTCCTTAAGCATCCAGGTGTCGGTCGGCTGTGGCTCTGTCGATAGTTTCATGTCGATGATTCTTCCGAGGAAGTTCACCTCGTCGTGATGTCGGTTGGCCATGTTGGCTGCCAGCTGGGCGAATGCCGCGAACACTAAGCAGAGTGTGGCGGGAAATATCTCAAGGTTGCCGTGCAGTGAGGCCGAAGCTGTGCCGGCCAATACGCAGCCAGCCCCTACCATGAGGGAGCTGATGTTGAGTTTTTTCCACAAAGGGATTCGTGTTGCCATGATTGTCGGATATATGATCGTGCGTTCTTCAGGGAGAACCCACCGTTGTTAGATAAGATATGTCAGCCCTGCCGGAAGCAGGATTTGTCGTCAGTCGATTGTCTCCATGACGACGAAGAGGCTCGTGGCTCCGATCGCCATCCAGAGGGCCAAGGCCTGGATGAGGGGCTTGACGCCTACCTGCCTGATGACCTTCAGGCTCAGGCTCGCACCGATTGCGAAGAGCACCGCCACCAAGGCTTGCTTGGCTAAGACGACTATTGCCGAGTAGATCGGGCCCATGACGGGCATCGCTGAGGAGGGGGTGTAGGAATAAATGACCATCGCCACAACGAAGAGAAGTATGAACCAGGGGATCGAGATTTTGGCTTTTCCTTCTCCCTGCTTGTCGCCTCGGAAATACCACATGGAGAAGAATGCGAGGGGTATGATCCAAAGGGCACGGGTGCATTTTATGAGCGTGGCGAGTTCGCAGGCCTCCGCTCCGTAGGCTTCCCCGGCGCCCACCACGGAGCTCGTGTCGTGGATGGCGATTGCCGCCCACGTTCCGAACTGGGCTTGCGAAAGGTCGAACAGGTGGCCGAGGGGAGGGAAGATGAAGAGGGCTATGGCGTTGAGGATGAAGATGACGCCGAGAGAGACGGCCATTTCGTTCTCATTTGCCTTGAGCACGCCCCCCACGGCTGCTATCGCGCTGCCGCCGCATATGGCGGTGCCGGAGGAGATGAGGTAGGAGGTTTTGCGGTCGATCAGCATGTATTTTCCCAAGGCCACTCCGATGATCATCACTCCGATGACGGAGATGATGGTGAAGAGCATTCCGTCGGCTCCGCTTTGCAGCGATTTCTGGAGGTTCATGCCAAACCCGAGACCCACGACGGAGGCTTGAAGAAGGTATTTGGAGAGCTTCTTGTTGAATTTAGGGTAAGGAATGCCGAAGGTGAAGGCGAATGCGAGCCCCAAGAAGAGGGCGACGGGAGGGGTGATGAACTTATATTCATCCCCGAGCAAAAGGTCGAAAGGGAAAATCATGATTGCCAGCAGAATCCAATAGAGCGTGCGCCCCGTCTTCGCGGTCAATCCGGATAACTTAGCCATAATTACAATAAATTTCATCGCATCCGCAGGGAAGCGATATATAGAAAACTGAGAATTAAAAGCAAAGTTAACAAATCCCCCCGACTTAATGAAATATAAAGCGATAAAAATAATTTTGGGAATCCCGGCTATGGTTAAAACCCCGATATTTACGGAAGCGTTCTAAGGAAGAGCCTTAAGGATGCACGCTAAGGGAGTGCTCTTGCGAAGCCAATGCTTTGCTGCGTTTTGTAGAATGGAAGTTTTTTATTAGATTTGCAGGGCGCATCGGCAATGTCGCCGGTGGTGGATATTCAGACAGAACATGAGGTTTCCATTCATAAAACAGAAAGATTCGATGCAGTGCGGAGTGGCGGCACTCGCTATGGTGTGCCGCTACTTCGGCAAGGCTTATTCAATGAGTTTCCTCGACAGCCTGTGCCATCCGACCACCGAGGGCGTTTCCCTTCTTGGCATCTCAGATGCCGCCCGTCGCCTCGGCCTTGACAACGTCTCCGCCCGAGTCGGCATAGCCGAACTGCCTAAATGTCCTCTCCCGGCCATCCTCCATTGGAACCAAAACCATTTCACGGTCCTATACAAGATTTCCAAAAACGGAAAGCGTTACTACGTTTCCGATCCGGCGAAAGGCCGCATAAAGTTGAACCGCGGCGAATTCCTGCAGCATTGGGGAAGTATAGGAGAGGGCGACTACGCCAAAGGGGTGGCGATGTTTTTTGAGAAAACTCCCGAATTCGGTAAGACCGAAGAACCCGGAGGCGAAGGCGAACGCCGTTCGTTCCGGTTTCTCGCAGGCTACCTCCGTCGCTATCGTCGCTACTTCCTCCAGATATTTCTCGGTCTGTTGCTCGGATGCGTGTTGCAGCTCATCATGCCGTTCCTCACGCAGTCGATTGTCGACATCGGCATCCATCATCGCGACATAGGATTTATATGGCTCGTCCTGCTTGGCGAATTGATGATAGTGGTGGGCCGCACGGCCACCGACTTCATCCGTCGCTGGCTTCTGCTCCATATATCGATGCGCATCAACATCTCCCTCGTCAGCGATTTCTTCATAAAGCTCCTAAAGCTGCCCATGTCGTTTTTCGATACGAAGCTCATGGGCGACCTCATGCAGCGTATAAGCGACCACTCAAGGGTGCAGAATTTCCTGACGGGGCAGGTTTTGGGAGTGGTCTTCACTTTTCTTAGTTTCATAATCTTCGGGGCGGTGCTTTTCGTCTACGACCGCCTGATTTTCTTTGTCTTCCTTGCCGGAAGCGTGGTCTACGGTCTTTGGATAAGCACGTTCCTGAGGCGAAGGAAGGTGCTCGACTATGAGCTTTTCGAGCGTCAGGCAGCCAACCATAACAAGACCTACCGGTTCATCACCTCCATGCAGGAGATAAAGCTTCAGGACTGTGAGCTGCGCCGCCGATGGGAATGGGAAGACTCGCAGGCCGACCTCTTCGCCGTGCAGATGAAGTCGCTGCGCCTTCAGCAGACGCAGGAGGCCGGCTCCATATTCATCAACGAGGTGAAGAATATCCTCATCACCGTGCTTGCCGCCACGGCCGTCATCGACGGGCGCATGACGCTCGGAGCGATGCTGGCCGTGCAATACATTATCGGTCAGCTAAATTCCCCGGTAGAGCAACTTATGTCGTTTATATATTCGCTTCAGGACGTGAAAATATCCCTTGAGCGTATCAACGAGATTCACGAAGGCCGCAACGAGGAATCGGCGGAAAGCACGGCCTGCGATTTTCCGTGCGGCAAGGATATCAGTTTCAAGAACGTAGATTTCCGCTACGACCTGCATTCCCTGAAGAAGACACTCGAAGATATCTCTTTCGATATTCCGGAAGGGAAGGTGACGGCCATTGTCGGTGCTTCGGGAAGCGGGAAGACAACGCTGATCAAGCTTATGCTCGGTTATTATCCCGTGGAGGCCGGCAGTCTCGAGATTTCAGGGCGTGAGATTGGTAGCTACAACCTGAAATGGTGGCGCCGTCATTGCGGAGTCGTGATGCAAGACGGGGTGATCTTCTCCGAATCCATCGAACGCAACATAGCCGTGGGAGATGATGAGATCGATCGGGAGCGGCTTGAGAGGGCTGCCCGCATAGCCTGTATCCACGACTATGTTATGGCTTTGCCGCTTAAATACGACACTAAGATCGGTCCCGACGGCGTGGGCCTGAGCCAAGGTCAGCGTCAGCGCATATTGATAGCCAGAGCCGTCTACAAAGATCCCGACTTTATCTTCCTCGACGAAGCCACCAACGCACTCGACTCCAAAAACGAGCGCATGATAGTGGAGAACCTTAATGAATTTTACAGAAACCGCACCGTAGTGGTGGTGGCCCACAGATTATCCACGGTGAAAGACGCCGACCAGATCATCGTGATTGACGGCGGCAAGGTAGTGGAAAAAGGCGACCACGCCACGCTCGTCTCCCAAAAAGGCGCCTACTACACCCTCGTCCGCAACCAGCTCGAACTCGGCTCCTGACCCTCCACGCACGCGCTCCATGCCAGACTGAGCGCGGACTCGGTCGGACGGCAGTAGGCCGCAGGCTCGGAGGCCTGCTCCCCATGTCGGACCTGGCACGGACTCGGACTGGACAAAAAGAAAAAGGGCCATGCAAGCTGTTTGTCGGACAGTTTGCATGGCCCTTTTTCTTTGGGTTTTCTTTTATAACTACGGCCTACCGTAGTTATAGCCATCCGTGGAAGTGCCGCCTGATCGTTATGACGGCTAACAGCATTACTTGGGATTCACGATGCACGATTCACGATGCACGATTCACGGTTGGACTGAGCGCGGACTCGGTCTCCATGTTGGACTGGGCATGGTGTCACGGGGCAGGTTCGGAGGGCTGCCGCCATGCCGGGGTTGGTGGAATCCTTTTTCATGCAAGAAACCTTGACGAAGCGACCTCTTTGGGAGTGGTGGCGACAGCCACGTGTGGCTGCCGGTCGTGGGGCATCACTGCCATCAAAAACAGATGGCGGACGAGACGGGGGGATGCTGGGGCATCGCTCCCGGACGTGACGGCACTTGTTTTTGCTTCGGTTTCGTCGGATGACTTCCGTCAGGTTGGACTCGGTTGGACTCGGTCGGACGGTAGTAGGCCGCAGGCTCGGAGGCCTGCTCCCCATGTTGGACGCGGTTAGACTCGGTGGAGTCGCTGACGGGTGTTGCAGAATGTCAATGTTCTCGTAATGGGGGCTTCTCAGGGCCTCCATGGCGGCAGTTGGCCGGACGGCTTTTTGCGTCTGTGCCGGAAAGGGGATGGTTGAGTGGCTTTGTCGCCTTCGCCTTGACGATGGGCCGGGAGGGGGAGGTGACGCCGGTTGGGACAAACGGACAAAGGCCTTGGATGTTCTGTGCGCCGAAGGACAGTGACCTTGGATTTTTACTCCCGGCCCTTCCGATGGGGTCGGGGCGGAATCCTTGGCTGTCCGACTATTTTTACCTCGCCCTCTTTTTCCTGAACCATACCTCGAACCATCGAGGATGCTCTCTTCAGACGCCGGACGGGAGAGACCCTTCCTTTTCGGGGAAGGCGTCCGGGACGTGGGCTGCGTGCCGGGGAAAGACTCTTCTTTCCTGTTTCCGGGGGCAAAGTTACTGCCTTATTTTCGGGGGCTATTGTTATTTTGAGGAAAACGAGCGAAATAATTTGTGCGCTTCGTGCAAAGTAGGAAGGATGAAGGATAAAGTATTAAGGGGATGGACTGAGCGCGGAATTAAATCAGATTTTGGGATGAATGTTTGGATTTATGGGGATTTTTCATCGGTCGGGAGCAATCCGCGCGACTTTGATTACTCCGTGTTCAACATGATGGATCCAAAGCCTGATTCACTTTACAATTATAAGGACGGCTGTCTGACTCCTTCCTTTACAGTGGATTTCGGCAGCAAGACTCCGATGCATCAATACACCTCGACACCGAGATTCTTTGAGTTCGCCACGTTTGGCGATGCCGAGCAGGTATCGGAGAGCAGCTTTATCGTACGCCAGAATGTCTCATTCATTGTCGACCGGAAAAGCCTACGCGGAGGCTATGCCTATCTTGACCTTGACGGAGTGGCCCCGATTGAACTTGAATCGGGATGGCTGTTTGGCAAGACCCCGGATTATTTCTCTTATTGCATAGAGCCGGGCACTCTTGCGGATATGCTTCAGGAAGTGGTGGATTCCAAGGATAGTTCAGAGGAGAAGCGTGAAGCAGCGAAGAAACTTCTTGCCACCATATCCCCCGACGACGACAATTGCTACATATTTTTCGGGCGTTGGAAGAAATGAATTAAAATAGGAAGGGCCGGACTTGAGCGCGGACTGAGTGCCGCGATTTCAAACCAGCCCGAGCCGCGATTTCAAACCAGTTCGTATGTTTGCAGCGTCAAACGTACGAAACTAAAAAACTTTCGCCATAGGCTAAAAGTTTTATA
>VSPO01000006.1 GCA_009775375.1 Muribaculaceae bacterium
CTCCCACAACCCCCTCCCCGACCCCGCTCACCAAGTCCGACATGGGGAGCAGGCCTCCGAGCCTGCGGTCTACTACCGTTCAATCGAGTCCGGTGCCAAGTCCACGCTCGCCGGAGGGCAGTTCTGTGCGCGGCAAAAATTGCCGCTTCCCTCCGCGCTCATGAAAATGCCAAAGCTAATCAAGCGGATAAGAACTCGGGGAGCCTTCAAAAAATTTTTGAAGGCTCCCCATGCTGATTTTCAAGTCCAATCTTAAGACAAAATCTGCGACAGCAGATCTCCCATCTTCTCCGCAATCCGGTCGTTCGCAGGATTGCCGATACTCCCAAGGTGGGTATGCTTGACTTCACGTGTCGGCTTATAGCTCTTATCCTGCACCGACATCCCCACCTGCCTGTAGGCATCCCTGAAAGGAACCCCCTGCAACACAAGCCTGTTGACATCCTCCACTGTAAAGATATAATCATACCGGCTGTCATCCAGAATCCCATCCTTCACCCGGATATGCGCAAGCATGAAATCTGCCATGTCAAGACACTCTATCAGCTCCGAAGTGGCCGGGAAGACAATATCCTTCATCAACTGAAGGTCGCGGTTATATCCAAGTGGAAGATTCGCCGTCAGCAACGCAAGCTCATTAGGAATCGACTGAAGCCTGTTGCACTTTCCTCTCATGATCTCAAACACGTCCGGATTCTTCTTATGCGGCATGATGCTCGAACCCGTCGTCAGCTCATCCGGGAAAGAAACAAAACCGAAATTATTGCACATCCACATGCAGACATCCATTGCCAAATGACCAAGCGTGGAAGCCACCGCACCGATTGCGGCTCCGATGGCCCTCTCCGTCTTCCCACGGCTCATCTGCGCCGCCACCACATTGTAATGAGGATTGGCAAACCCAAGCAGCTCCGTCGTCATCTCCCTATCCAGCGGAAACGACGACCCGTAGCCGGCAGCCGAACCAAGAGGATTCTGGTTGGCGATATTATATGCGGCGAGCACAAGCTGCATATCGTCGGTCAATGACTCAGCATATGCCCCAAACCACAGACCGAACGACGAAGGCATCGCTACCTGAAGATGCGTATATCCCGGCATAAGCTTATCCTTATGCTCCTCTGAAAGGGACTGCAACCTCCGGAAAAGCCTCTCCACTGCCTCCGAGATTCTCTTCAACTCATCGCGGAAAAACAGCTTCAGGTCTACGAGCACCTGATCATTGCGCGAACGCCCCGAATGTATCTTCTTTCCGACATCCCCAAGACGCGAAGTCAGCAGGAACTCCACCTGCGAATGCACATCCTCCACTCCCTCCTCAATGACGAACTCGCCGCGCTCTATCGAGTCGGCGATATCCTGCAGAGCCGGAAGCAGCACGTCAAGCTCCTCCTTCGTGAGAAGACCTATCTTTTGGAGCATCTTTATGTGGGCCATTGAGCCCTCCACGTCATAACGCGCAAGGCGAAGGTCGAGTTCCCGGTCACGACCCACCGTGAACGACTCTATAAGTTGGTCAGGCTCAAAGCCTTTGTTCCATAATTGTTTTGCCATCTCTTTCGGTTGTTTTCCCATCCTCCGGGCCCGCTTACGGCCTTAGGAATGAGATTATCTTCGGATATATGTGTAGAGCCTCGTTCAGCTCATCTACTTTTATAAATTCATCAGCCCCATGCGAACGCGATGATTCCCCGGGACCGATTTTCAAGGAATGTATGCCATGCATCAAAGCCATGTCGGAAGTAGTCGGCGACACAAACGGCACAAGTTCCAACTCCCCGGCAGCCACCACCAAAGGATGCGTCGCCAGTATCACGGAAGCATGCACCCGCGTCGATCGCGGCGTCAGCTCGCTGTAAGCCACCGTCTGTCGAAGCAATTCCACGGTCTCCTCATTCGAGTATGCATCCGTAGTCCTGACATCCACGACGTAAGTGCAATGATCCGGAACTACATTATGCTGCGTCCCGGCATTTATCATCGTCACGCTGACCTTTATCGGGCCAAGAACTTCGCTAACCCTATCCGGGGAGAAATTCCTCAAAGCCGTGATATCTTCCATCGCCCTGTAAATGGCATTTATCCCCTCATTGCGTGCGGCATGGCCCGACTTCCCTTTCGCCACAGCGTCAAATACGAGAAGCCCCCTTTCAGCCACGGCCGGCTGCATTCCGGTAGGCTCCCCGACAATCACCATGTCGGGAGTCAAGCCCTCCTCAGCAAGATGCGGCAAAAACGCCCTCATACCCTGCTCTCCCATCACCTCCTCTGCAGCCGTTATCGCCACAAGAAGATTGACCGGAAGGTCCCGACTGTTCATCAGGTCGAGAAACGTGGCGGCAAGCGCCACGCCCGACGCTCCGGCATCGTTGCTGCCGAGGCCATAGAGCCGCCCTTCTTCGATGTCCGGACTGAAAGGGTCGCGGGTATAAGACGCCACCGGCCGCACGGTATCATGATGGGAATTGAGCATCAGCAAAGGCTTGCCCGGCTGGAAAGAGTCGGCAAGGGCATAGATATTGTTGTGCAACCGCTTTACGCCCGCCACTCCATTCTCCTTGAACCATTCCTCCCAAATATCAGCGGTGGCACCCTCCTCCCTTGAAAAGGAAGGAGTCGCTATGAGCCGTCTCAGCAAACCGACGACATTCTGTAATTGTGGATGTTCCGGGTATTGCGACATCTTTATTCTATACGTATGATTGTTCCGCCCTCGGTGGTCAGTGCCTCCGCCTTGCAGATTCTGACCTCTCCGACACCGTTTTCGGCACACTTCAGCGCGTTTTGAATCTTCGGCACCATCCCCTTGGCAACGATTCCCTTTTCTTTGAGGTCGGCAAACGATTCGGCTGTCACCAACGGTATGACGCTGCTCTCATCGTCAAGATCGGTCATGACCCCCGCCTTCTCAAAGCAGAATGTAAGCCGCGTAGGGCCTATCCACGAAACGGCCTGAGCCACAGCCCCAGCCACGGAGTCGGCATTACAGTTGAGCAACATGCCTTGGTCGTCATGGCAGATAGCGCAGAACACCGGTACGTTGCCATTATTTAGAAGCAAGCGTATAAAGCGGTCGTCGATTTCACCGGGGGCAATGTCGCCTACGAATCCATAGTCGATAGGCTCGGCAGGCCTCCGCTTGGCCGGGATTACATTGCCGTCAGCGCCGGTCAGACCGACGGCATCGCATCCGAGCGACTGAAGCAACGCCACAATCCGCTTGTTGATCAATCCGGCATAGACCATCGTGACGATATCGAGTGTCTGTCGGTCGGTCACTCTCCTACCCTCAATCATATTGGCTTTCAAGCCCATGCTCTCGGATAGGCGTGTAGCTTCCTTGCCCCCTCCGTGCACGAGAATCTTGTTGCCCGACATCGAGGCGAAATCCTTCAGGAAAGACAAAAGGGCATCGGGGTTGTCGATAATATTCCCCCCTATTTTGACGACATTAATGAAATCACTCATAACAAAAGCCTTTTGAATTGTCAATTAATCGCAGCTCCACCAAGCTGTCATTCCGCTCTCCCCGGCTCATGCGAGTCCTTCAAGAAGACGCTTGATGACGGTCTGCGCGGAAATCTCCCTGTTGGCGGCTTCGGGAATAACGATGCTCCTTTCAGATTCGATCACGTCGTCGGTCACGATCATGTTGCGGCGCACGGGAAGACAGTGCATGAAGAATGCATTGTCGGTCAACGCCATCTTCTCGGCATCCACGGTCCAGGAACGGTCGGTAGACAGCACCTTGCCATAGTTCGGGTCGGCATATGCCGACCAATTCTTGGCATACACGAAATCCGCTCCCTCAAGGGCCTTGCGCTGGTCGTATTCTATCTTGGCTCCCTTCGTAAATGCGGGGTCGAGCTCATAGCCGTGTGGATGCGTGATGACGAAGTCATAGCCGGCGGCTATCATCCATTCCGCAAAGGAGTTGGGCACGGCCTGTGGAAGAGCCTTGGGATGCGGAGCCCAGGTCATGACCACCTTCGGACGATCCTTTGTCTTGTATTCCTCGATCGTGATAAGATCGGCGAAACTTTGGAGGGGATGGCGCGTGGCCGCCTCCATGCTGAACACCGGGCGACCGGAGTATTTGATAAACTGGCTGATGACCATCTCCTCATAATCCTCGCGCTTGTCTTTCAATCCTGCGAACGAACGCACCCCGATGATGTCGCAATAGCAGCCCATCACGGGAATGGCCTCAAGCAGATGCTCGGCCTTGTCGCCGTCCATGACGACGCCACGTTCCGTCTCAAGCTTCCAGGCACCCTGATTGACGTCGAGCACCATAACATTCATCCCTAAATTCATCGCCGCCTTCTGCGTCGACAGGCGCGTGCGGAGTGAGGAATTGAAGAATATCATCAGAAGCGTCTTATTGCGGCCAAGCTCTGTGAAGGCATACCTGTCTTTCTTAATCATGGCGGCCTCTGCAAGCGCCTTGTCGAGCGGGCCTATGTCGTCTACACACGTGAATTTTTTCATAATCATCTGATTGCCTCTTTAAATTCGTTAAGGAATTGATCTGCCTCGGCTTTCGACAGGGAGAGGGCGGGAAGAAGACGCACGGTCAGCTGTCCGGCGCCTCCGGTGAAGATATGATGGCCGAACAGGAGCTTTTTCCTGAGCTCTGAGCCCGTGAATCCCTCCACCTCCATGCCTATCATAAGCCCGCGTCCCCTGACTTCCTTCACCCTGGGAATCTTCCTGAGCTCGGAGATGAGATATTCCCCTACCTCAGCGGCGTTTTCCACGAGTCGCTCCTCCTCCATGACGTCGAGCACGGCTATGGCGGCGGCGCAGGCAAGGTGGTTGCCTCCGAAGGTCGTCCCGAGCATCCCCTTCTTAGCCTCAATCTCCGGGGAAATCAAGACTGCCCCCATCGGAAAACCGTTGGCTATTCCCTTCGCACACGTGATTATGTCGGGGTGTATGCCCGAATGCTGGTGGGCGAAGAATTTGCCGGTGCGGCCATAGCCCGATTGGATTTCATCGAGAATCAGGAGCGTCCCTGTCATCTTGCAGACCTTTACGAGGAAACGCATGAACTCGGGCGTTGGTTCGTGGATGCCGGAAACTCCCTGTATTCCCTCGATTATGACCGCAGCAAACTCATCGGAAGACAATGCCTTGCGGGTAGCCTCGATATCGTTGATAGGGACGAAGACCACGTTGTCGGTCTTATTGAACGGAGCCTGAATAGCCGGATTATCGGTAGAGGCTACGGCCCCCGACGTGCGCCCGTGGAAAGCCTTGGAGAAAGCGAGCACCTTCTTCCGCCCGGTGGCAAACGATGCGAGCTTCAGGGCGTTCTCATTGGCCTCAGCCCCGGAGTTGCAAAGAAACAGGGAATAGTCGTCGTAGCCGGAAGCCTTTCCAAGCTTTTCAGCAAGCTCCGTCTGAAGGGAATTGACCACGGAGTTGGAATAAAATCCAAGCCGCCCTGCCTGACGGGATATAGCCTCCACATAGCGGGGATGGGCATGGCCTATCGATATGACGGCATGGCCTCCGTAAAGATCGAGATAGTCAGTGCCGTCCTCGGTGAAGACGTGGGAGCCTTTCCCGGCCACCGGCTCGATGTCGTATAATGAATAAACGTCGAATAGATTCATGGTCTTTGATGTGTTAGAATGCCGATGGCTTTAGACGAAGTCCCTCACGCTGGTCAAGACCGAACATGATGTTCATGTTCTGGACGGCCTGCCCGGAAGCCCCCTTAAGTAGATTGTCTTCCGCGCACGTGATGAGCAGTTTGTCGCCATGCTTCTCGACATGGATGATGGCCTTGTTGGTGTTGACGGCCTGCTTGAGGTCCACAGGACGGTCGCTTACGACTGCAAACGGGGCGTCACGATAGTAATCCTTGTAGAGAGCTGTGGCTTCCTCCTCAGAAAGCGTGCAATCCACGTGGGTGACGGCGAATATGCCCCTGGCGAAATCGCCCCGCATGGGGATGAAATTGATTTTCGAGGTGTGACCTGGCTGCAACTTGTTAAGCGTAGCCCCGATCTCTATCAGATGCTGATGGCCGAAAGGCTTGTAGACCGACAGATTATCGGTGCGCCAGCTGAAATGGGTCGTCGCCCCCGGTTTTACGCCCGCCCCGGTCGAGCCGGTCAGGGCTGTGATGTTGATTTCGCCGTCCGCGGGGAGCAACCCGGCGGAGGCAAGCGGCAGCAGCGAGAGCTGAAGCGCAGTGGCGAAGCATCCGGGATTGGCCACGGAGTCGGCCTCCGCGATTCTAGCGACGTTTAGTTCGGGAAGACCGTAGACATAGCCGTTGCTCTCGTCGCGGTAGTCCTGGGCAAGGTCTATTACTTTCAGACCCTGCGGACGCTCATTCTCCTCCCAGAATTTGCGGCTGTGGCCATGGGCGGAACAAAGGAAGAGAAGGTCGATGTCGTTGAGTGGATATGAATCGGAGAAGACAAGGTCGGTCTCTCCGAGAAGACCCTGATGGACGTTTACGATAGGCTCTCCGGCGTTGCTTGAGGAATGAACGAACACTATTTCCGCCTCCGGATGATTGATCAGCAGGCGCAGGAGTTCGCCGGCAGTATAGCCGGCGCCCCCTATGATACCGATTTTGATTGCCATATACAGTCGATTACTCGGCCTTGCCGTTTTTGACCTGATTGTTATGGTAAATCTTCATCTGGTTGCCGAGAATTTTGGTGAAGCCCTTCACGTCGTCGGCTGTCCAGGCCTTGTTGACCTCGCCGTATTCGCCGAAATCGGTCTTCATCAGGTCGAACGGTGAATCGACTCCCACGAGGGTGTATGAAAGCGGACGGAGAGTCAGCTCGACAGTGCCGGTCACGTTGCGCTGCGAGCTTTCGAGCATCTTCTCGATGTCGCGCATGACGGGCTCAAGATACTGCGCCTCGTGGAGGAACATCCCATACCACGTGCCGACCTGGTCCTTCCAGTATTGCTGCCATTTGGTCAGAGTGTGCTTCTCAAGCATCTTGTGGGCGGCGATGATGAGGATGGGGCCTGCGGCCTCAAATCCCACGCGGCCCTTGATGCCGATTATCGTGTCGCCGATGTGCATGTCCCGGCCGATGCCGAAACGCGAACCGATTCTCTCCACTTCGCGGATGGCCTCTACCTTGTCGGCGTATTCCTTACCGTTGACGGCGGAGATTTCCCCCTCCACGAAAGAGATGGTGAGTTTCTCCGGCTCAGTGGCCGTGACCTGTGAGGGATATGCCTCATCGGGGAGCGTCTGTTCTGAATGGAGAGTCTCCTTTCCGCCGATCGACGTGCCCCAAAGCCCCTTGTTGATCGAATATTCGAGCTTCTTGAAGTCGGCCTCGTAGCCATGCTTCTTCAGATAGTCGATTTCATATTCGCGGGTAAGGGTGAGGTCGCGGGTAGGGGTGATGATCTCAATCTCGGGAGCGAGAATCTGGAATGTCAGGTCGAAACGCACCTGGTCGTTGCCGGCTCCCGTCGAACCGTGGGCTATAGCGTCGGCCCCGATTTTCTTGGCGTAGTTGATCGTGGCGATAGCCTGGAAGATACGCTCGGAGCTTACGGAGATGGGATACGTGCCGTTGCGGAGAACATTTCCGGCAATCATGTAGCGTATGCTCTTGTCGTAGTATTCGCCGGTGATGTCGAGCGTGGCGTGCGATGCGGCACCAAGACGCTTCGACTTGTCGGCTATGACCTTGAGCTCCTCTTCGGAGAAGCCGCCGGTGTTGGCGATGGCGGTGTGCACCTCATATCCGAGGTCTTCCGAAAGGTATTTTACTGCGAAAGATGTGTCAAGGCCTCCCGAGAACGCAAGGAGCACCTTCTTTTTCTTGTTTTGTGTCATTATTTTTTAGATCGATTTTCGTGAAAGAATATGATTTGGGGTCAACGCTCCGTCCTTTTGAGATGAAGCACCTTGTTGATGCTGTTTTTCATCTTCATGATGTAGGGGTTGGGACGTTCTTTCTCAGTGAGGGGTTGCTTGGGGTCGAACAGCATGCCCGTGCATAGGCACATGCGTCGGTTGTTGCGCTGCAGGATGTCGTAGTTCCTGCATCCCTCACATCCTCGCCAGAACTCCTCGTCGTCAGTGAGCTCGGAGAACGTGACGGGTTTGTAGCCCATGCGCGAGTTAAGCTTCATGACCGGAAGGGAAGTGGTGATGGAGAACAATTTGGCGAACGGAAATCGAAGTCGAGCCAGCTCGAACGTTTTCGCCTTGATGGCGCCGGCAAGGCCAAGATGGCGGTATTCTGGGTCGACAATCAATCCGGACGTGGCCACGTAGTCGCCATGGCCCCAGCTTTCAATGTAGCTGAACCCTACGAGACGGTCGCCGTGAAGCGCCACCACGCTCTTGCCGCTGTTGATTTTCTGGGCAATGTATTCGGGTGTCCGCTTGGCAATGCCTGTGCCACGCTGAAGGGCCGACTCATAAATGAGCTTCACTATCAGCTCGGCATATTTTGCCTCTTCGGGTTCGGCAAACTTGACTGTGATGTCTTTAATGTCCATTTTAAAGTTTCCGAATTTAATTGTTTGTATGACAAACCCACAGAATCAATTGGTCGGTTCCCAAAGAAAGCTCCTTAATAAAATAGAGCCTCCGCAGAACCCTTTTAATTGGATTGGATGAGTTATGTTCGTAAAAGTCCGCAAAATTACTAAAAAATATCCACAGGAATAGCATATTTCACGTTAAATCTTCATATTTCCCGCCATTATGAGAGTTACGGACGCGCCGGGTCGCCATCCTCCCCGCTGTCGAGAAACTTCCTGCACCTCCATTTCGTGAGTCTTCGACGCATCCTCCCCGGAGAAGCCACAACCCTCCCCGACGCTTCCATGCATCCTACAATCGGCACGCCATCTTTCCAACCCGTGTCCTGACTCCAATCCACCGTGCGACAGCACGAATCCGGTCTCTTCGACGTGCGACAGCACGAATCCGATCTCTTCGACGTGCGAAAGCACGTCTCCATATCGTTCACACATTGCGCTACAAAAGCAGCGCGATCACATCCACAACCAGCAACGGCTCTATCGCAAAGAGCCAAAAAAGTATTTTTATCCATAATTCAAGAATTTTTAATTTTAAATGATTTACGCTGCAAAATTACAACCGCCTCCCCCCATCCTTTCGTTATTTTGAGGAAAACGCAAAAAATCCCCCAAACTTTCCTTTTTATGCGACATCGACAAAGCAAGTAAAAATAGCTCTTCTCTTTTGTTGGAATTTACTCCTGCTTGAACTAATTTTGCATATAATTATCCGCTCTAATTAATGGCGTAGGAAAGTCAGGTCATTATCAGCGGCATTATCAGATAAACGCGTTTGAAAAAAATTTTCAACATTCAATTATATGGCAAACATTTCCAAATGCCTCACCGACCTTGTCGGCAAGACTCCTTTGCTGGAGGTCGGCAACATTGAGAAGGCAGAGGGCCTGAAGGCTCATCTGATCGTCAAACTTGAATATTTCAATCCGGGTGGCAGCGTGAAAGACCGCATAGCCCTGGCAATGATTGAAGATGCCGAGCAAACGGGCATACTCAAACCTGGCGCAACAATCATAGAGCCTACAAGCGGCAACACGGGCATCGGACTCGCATGGGTGGCATCCGTAAAAGGCTACCGCCTGATTCTGACAATGCCGGAGACAATGAGCGTAGAACGCCGCAACCTGCTGAAAGCCCTCGGTGCGGAAATCGTCCTGACCCCGGGCGGCGAGGGGATGAAAGGAGCTATCCGAAAGGCCGGCGAACTGAGGGATAATACCCCGGGCTCCGTCATCCTCCAGCAATTTGAGAACCCCGCCAATCCTGCGGCGCACGTTCGCTCCACGGCAGAGGAGATCTGGAAAGACACCGACGGAAAGGTGGACATCTTCGTGGCCGGTGTCGGCACGGGAGGAACCATCTCCGGCACAACAGCCGGACTCAAGAAACACAATCCCGCCATCAAGGCGATAGCCGTGGAGCCTGCCACATCGCCCGTGCTTTCCGGAGGCAAGCCCGGAGCACACAAAATCCAGGGAATAGGCGCCGGTTTCGTGCCTTCGACATTCAATCCTTCGGTGGTTGACGAAATTGTGACAGTGGCAGACAACGACGCCATCAGAGCCTCGCGACTGCTGGCCACTAAAGAGGGGCTTCTTGTCGGCATATCATCCGGAGCCGCCTTTCATGCGGCATTGCAGGAGGCACGCAAACCGGAAAACGAGGGGAAGACCATCGTCGCATTGCTCCCCGACACGGGTGAACGCTATCTCTCTACCGTGCTTTACGCATTTGAGGAGTATCCGGTCTAAGAAACCTATCGGGATGAAGAAATCATTTGACATTCCGGCTTAAGACCACGATTATTGAGGAACGGGGCCACCCTTGCCAAAAGCAGCAAGGATGGCCCCCGTCTGTCGATTGAGCTGATTCCAAATTTGTCAAAGAATATCAAGGAATTGTGAATTAGTGTTGTTTTTACACTTATTTATTGTTCTATTATTCGTTTTTATTGTTCTATTTCACCTTAAAACAGACAAATATGTTTTACAACATATAAAAAATATTTGCAAGGATAAGAATTGGTGTTAATTTTACACCCAAAATCAATACCAAAATTAACCGAGCCTTGAAAAAGTCTCCAAACTTATTAAAAACATTTCTCTCATGAAACAACTTAAAACTGCGGCCGGCTTGGGAGCCATCCTGCTCCTGGCAGCCTGCGGAAGCCAGACAAAAGCTCCGCAACTCACCAAGTCGGGACTTGACCCTGAAAAATTCGTGGCAGAGTTCAGAGGCGACTCCACAGCCCTCTACACCCTCGTCAACGCTTCAGGCACGGAAGCCTGCATCACTAACTTCGGCGGACGCCTTGTCTCATTGATGGTGCCCGACAAAGAGGGCAACCTCAAAGACGTCGTGCTCGGTTTCGACAGCATCCAGGCATATTTCCCGGAGACCAACCTCTCTGACTTCGGCTCCTCCGTGGGAAGATTTGCCAACCGCATCAATGAAGGAAAGTTCAAGCTCGACAGCACTGAATATCAGCTTCCCCTCAACAATGGCAAACACTCGCTCCACGGCGGCGGAGAGCTCGGCGACCTCGGATGGCAATACCGCGTCTACAAGGCCGACCAGAAAAACGACTCCACGCTCGTGCTGACAATCCAAAGCCCCGACGGCGACAATGGATATCCCGGCAACCTGACAGCCAGCGTCACCTACACGCTACGCTCCGACAACGCGCTCGACATCTCCTACAGCGCCACGACCGACAAGCCGACAATCATCAACCTCACCAACCACTCCTACTTCAACCTCAGCGGCGACCCCAACACCCCCGTGACCGACAACCTGCTTTTGGTCAACGCTTCCCAAATCACCCCCATCGACTCCACCTACATGACCGACGGAACGATGATGGACGTGAAAGGCACTCCCTTCGACTTCATCGAAGCCCGCATGATCGGCGAGAAGATCAAGGATTTCGACAATGAGCAGGTGAAGAACGGCAACGGCTACGACCACAACTTCGTGCTCGACACGAAAGGCGACATCTCCAAGGTGGCTTGCGAGCTCTACAGCCCCAAGACCGGCATCGTGCTCGACGTCTATACCAACGAGCCTGGAGTGCAGGTATATTCCGGCAACTTCCTCGACGGTAGCGTGACGGGCAAGAACGGCATCGTCTACAACCAGCACGCCGGAATCTGCCTTGAGACACAGCATTATCCCGATTCCCCCAACAAGCCGCAGTGGCCATCCACCCGCCTCAACCCGGGAGAGACCTACAACTCGCAGTGCATCTACAAATTCTCGATTAAAAATTAAATCAACCTAATTTCTAAAAACCTCACATTATGCAAACCTTAGACTGGATTGTCATCGGCCTATTCGCCTTGGCTCTCATCGGAATCATCTGGTGGGTGATGCAGCAGAAGCAGGCCAACGCCGACGACTACTTTTTGGGTGGCAAAGACGCCACCTGGATTGCAATCGGCGCCTCTATCTTCGCCTCCAACATCGGATCCGAACACTTAATCGGCCTCGCCGGCTCCGGAGCCTCTTCGGGCATGGCCATGGCCCACTGGGAAATCCAGGGATGGATGATCCTTATTCTCGGATGGGTATTCGTCCCATTCTACACGCGCTCGATGGTCTACACCATGCCGGAGTTCCTCGAACGCCGTTTCAACCCTCAGTCGCGCACCATCCTGGCGACGATTTCGCTTATCAGCTACGTGCTTACGAAAGTAGCCGTGACGGTCTATGCCGGCGGTCTCGTCTTCCAGCAGGTGTTTGGCATTGACCAGATCTGGGGCATCGACTTCTTCTGGATCGCTGCCGTAGGCCTGGTAATCATCACTGCAATCTACACCATCTTCGGCGGTATGAAATCAGTGCTCTACACCTCCGTTCTCCAGACCCCTATCCTTCTGCTCGGCTCTCTGATCATCCTCGTGCTCGGCCTTAAGGAACTCGGCGGCTGGGACGAGATGATGCGCATCTGCTCTCAGGTGAAAGTCAACGAATATGGCGACACGATGGTCAACCTCATCCGCGACAACCGCGACGTGCAGTATCCCTGGCTCGGCGCCTTGATCGGCTCCGCCGTAATCGGCTTCTGGTATTGGTGCACCGACCAGTTCATCGTTCAGCGCGTGCTTTCCGGGAAGAATGAGAAGGAATCCCGCCGAGGCACCATCTTCGGGGCCTACCTGAAACTCCTCCCTGTATTCCTCTTCCTCATCCCAGGCATGATCGCCTTCGCCCTCCATCAGAACCTCGGCGACTTCCTGCCGATGCTTCCCAACGGCAACCCCAACTCCGACGCTGCATTCCCCACTCTCGTGGCCAAGCTGCTCCCCGCCGGTGTCAAAGGCCTTATCGTTTGCGGCATCCTTGCCGCCCTCATGAGCTCGCTGGCATCTCTCTTCAACTCCTCAGCAGCCCTCTTCACCATCGACTTCTATCAGCGTTTCAAGCCCAACACAGAGCAGAAGAAACTCGTGCGCATCGGCCAGGCCGCCACTGTGGTCATCGTCATCCTCGGCATCCTCTGGATTCCCGTGATGCGTTCGATCGGCGACGTGCTCTATCTCTATCTGCAAGACGTGCAGTCGGTGCTCGCTCCCGGTATCGCCGCCGCCTTCCTTATCGGCATCGTCTGGAAACGCGCATCCGCCCAGGGCGGCATGTGGGCCCTACTTGCCGGCCTCATCATCGGTCTGACGCGTCTCGGAGCCAAGATATTCTATTCCAACCAGGGCATCGAACCGGGCACAACCGCCGATCCCAGCATCTTCCAGAGCATCTTCTACGAAGAGAACTGGCTCTTCTTCTGCGGCTGGATGCTGCTCTTCTGCCTCGCCGTGGGCTTCATCGTGTCGCTTATGACGAAAGCTCCCGACGAGAGGAAAATCCAAGGTCTCGTATTCGGCACATCTACGCCTGAACAACGTCTCGCCACCCGCCAAAGCTGGGGCACCTGGGACGTGATCCACTCGATAATCATCCTCGGCATCACTGCCGCATTCTACATCTATTTCTGGTAATAGCCGCATGACAGACAAGACACTTTCATATTATTCCCATATTCCACGGTTTCACGTGGGCGTAGACTGCATAATCTTCGCCGTCAGCGACGACAGGCTCAGGGTATTGCTCGTGCGCCGCGATTTCGAGCCGGAGAAAGGGAAATGGTCGCTTATCGGCGGATTCGTCGAAGGGAATGAAAGTGTCGACACCGCCGCCAAAAGAGTGCTCCGCGACCTGACGGGCCTTGACGATGTCTTCATCCGTCAGCTCGGGGCATTCGGGGAGGTGGACCGCGACCCCGGGGCAAGGGTCGTCTCAGTGGCCTATTTTGCGCTTCTCAATCTCGCGGACGTCGACGACAAGGTGGTCAGGAGCCACCACGCGCATTGGACGGACGTAGACAAGCTTCCCGAACTTGGATTCGACCATCTCGAAATGATAGAGAAAGCTATGGAGGTCATGAGGCGGAAAATCCTGACCGGGTCTCTCGCCTTCAATCTCCTGCCCGAACTCTTCACCCTAACCCAGCTCCAGAATCTTGTGGAAGCTGTCTCGGCGAAAAAGCTCGACAAGCGGAATTTCAGAAAGCGAATAACCGACAACCCCGATATCGAACCGACCGAATTCATCGACAAGGAGACATCGAAGCGTGGAGCCCGACTCTACCGCTTTATCGGGAATCAATAACCAACCCAACAAACAGAACAATCATGCTCGAAAAATTGAAAGAGGAGGTTTGCAAAGCGAATCTCGAACTCGTAGGCCACGGCCTCGTGATCTTCACCTGGGGCAACGTCTCGGGAATCGACCGGGAGAAAGGACTTGTAGTCATCAAGCCCTCGGGAGTGAGCTACGACAATATGAAACCGGAGGACATGGTCGTCGTAGACCTTGCCACGGGAGAAGTGGTGGAAGGGAATCTCCGTCCTTCGTCCGACACCCCTACCCACCTTGTGCTCTACCGCGCATTCCCGGAAATCGGAGGCGTGGTGCACACCCATTCCACGTATGCCACGGCCTGGGCTCAGGCCGGAATCTCCCTTCCCAATATCGGCACCACCCATGCCGACTATTTCCATGACGCCGTCCCCGCAACGCGGATGATGACGCGCGAAGAGGTGGAGGGCGACTACGAGCTGGAGACAGGCAACGTGATTGTCGAAACCTTCAAGGAAATCAACCCGATTCACACGCCCGGAGTGCTCGTGACCAACCACGGGCCTTTCACGTGGGGCAAGAATCCCCATGAGGCCGTCCACAATGCCGTGGTGCTTGAGCAGGTGGCGAAGATGGCGTCGATTTCATTCGCCGTCAATCCCAACCTGACCATGAACCCGCTCCTCGTGGAGAAGCACTTCAACCGCAAACACGGCCCCAACGCCTATTATGGTCAGAAATAAGTATTTATAACCATAATAGTCACAACATCAAATCAAATTTAAAATCAAAAAAAAGAAAAAATATCATGTACGAAAATTATGAAATCTGGTGGGTCACCGGCGCCCAGCTCCTTTATGGAGGCGATGCCGTAGTAGCAGTCGACAGCCATTCCAAAGAGATGGTAGAGGGTCTTAACAAATCAGGCAACCTTCCCGTAAAGGTGGTCTATAAAGGTACGGCCAACTCCTCGAAAGAGGTGTGCGACATCATGCAGGCCGCCAACAACGACCCCAAGTGCGCCGGCGTCATCACCTGGATGCACACCTTCTCCCCCGCAAAGATGTGGATCCGCGGTCTTCAGAACCTCAAGAAGCCCCTTCTCCACTTCCACACACAATACAACAAGGAGATTCCATGGAACGACATCGACATGGACTTCATGAACCTCAACCAAAGCGCACATGGCGACCGCGAGTTCGGACACATCTGCACCCGCATGCGTCTGCGCCGCAAGGTGGTGGTAGGCCATTGGACCGACGCTGAAGCTCAGAAGAAAATCGGCGTATGGGAGCGCGTGGCCGTGGCTTGGGCCGACGCCCAGGACATGCTCATCATCCGCTTTGGCGACCAGATGAACAACGTGGCCGTGACCGACGGCGACAAGGTAGAGGCAGAGCAGCGTCTCGGCTACCACGTGGACTATACTCCCGTCAGCGAGCTGATGGAATACTTCAAAAAAGTGAAAGAGGAGGACATCAAGGCTCTCGTGGAGACCTACTTCAACGAATACGTCGTAGCCGACGAGCTTAAAGACCCCTCCACCGAAGGATACAAGAAAATCTGGAACGCAGCACATGCAGAGCTCTCGATCCGCGCTATCCTCAAGGCCAAAGGCGCTAAGGGCTTCACCACAAACTTCGACGACCTCGGCACGCAGGACATCAACGACCCTAAATTCGTAGGATTCGACCAGATTCCGGGTCTTGCCTCACAGCGTCTGATGGCCGAGGGCTATGGATTCGGAGCTGAAGGCGACTGGAAGAGCGCTGCCCTCTACCGCACGGTGTGGGTGATGTCGGAAGGCAAGGCCTGCTCGTTCCTGGAAGACTACACCCTGAACTTCGACGGAGTGAACAGCTCAATCCTGCAAAGCCACATGCTTGAGGTATGCCCCCTCATCTCAGCTGAAGAGAAACCTCGTCTGGAGGTGCATTTCCTCGGCATCGGCATCCGCAAGAGCCTGACTGCACGCCTCGTATTCACATCAAAGGCACAACCCGGCGTGACGGCCACCGTTGTAGACCTCGGCAACCGTTTCCGCCTGATCGTCAACGACGTGAAGTGCATCGAGCCGAAGCCAATGCCCAAGCTTCCCGTAGCCTCCGCCCTTTGGATTCCCGCTCCGAATTTCGAGACAGGCGCTGCCGCTTGGATTCTTGCCGGCGGAACCCACCACTCCTGCTTCTCCTACGTGCTGACTCCCGAATACTGGGAAGACTACGCAGAGATTGCAGGCATCGAGATGGCCCACATCAACGACAACACGACCATCCCCTCCTTCAAGGACTCCCTGCGCTGGAACGAGGTCTACTACATGCTCAACAAATCGCTCTGCTAAAGACCTCTTCCAATGACTGAGAACGCAAAAAACACTATTGAATCGGGAAGGGCCCTGCTCGGTATCGAGTTCGGCTCAACCCGAATCAAGGCTGTCCTCATCGACGAAAACAACAAGCCTATCGCCCAGGGCAGCCATGAATGGGAAAACCAGCTCGTCAACGGGCTCTGGACCTACAGCCTGGAGGCAATCTGGTTTGGTCTTCAGGACTGCTACCGCGACCTCCGCGCCAATGTCAACGAGCTTTACGGCTGCGAAATCAAGCAGCTTGCCGCCATCGGCGTGAGCGCGATGATGCACGGCTACATGCCCTTCGACGCCAAAGGGGAGATGCTCGCATCTTTCCGCACCTGGCGCAACACCAACACGGGTGAGGCCGCTGAAATCCTGTCGAAGCTCTTCAACTTCAACATGCCGCTCCGCTGGAGCCTTTCCCACCTCTATCAGGCCATCCTCGACGAGGAGCCGCACGTGAAAGACGTGGCTTTCCTGACTACGCTCGCCGGATATATCCATTGGCAGCTGACGGGAGAGAAGGTCATCGGTATCGGCGACGCTTCCGGCATAATGCCCATTTGCTCGGAGAGCAAGACGTATGCCGCAGAGATGGTGGCTAAATTCGACAACCTCGTGGCCGACAAGGGCTTCGGATGGAAACTTGAGGAGATACTTCCGAAGGTGCTTCTCGCCGGAGAGAACGCAGGCCGTCTGACAGAGGAGGGGGCCAAGAGAATCGACATCTCGGGCAATCTTCAGGCAGGCGCTCCGCTTTGTCCTCCTGAGGGCGACGCCGGAACCGGAATGGTGGCCACCAACGCCGTGAAGATCCGCACGGGCAATGTCTCGGCCGGCACGTCATCATTCTCAATGATCGTTCTTGAGAACGAGCTAAGCAAGCCATACGAGATGATCGACATGGTGACGACGCCCGACGGCAGCCCCGTAGCAATGGTGCATTGCAACAACTGCACGTCTGACCTCAACGCATGGGTCGGTCTTTTCAAGGAATACACGGAGCTGATGGGAGTGACGGTCGACATGAACAAAATCTTCGGCACTCTCTACAACAATGCCCTGAATGGCGACCCAGACTGCGGCGGACTTGTGGCATACAACTATTTCTCAGGCGAACCCGTCACCGGGCTTTCCGAGGGTAGGCCGTTGTTCGTGCGCACGGTGGGCAACCGTTTCAACCTCGCCAACTTCATGAGAGCCAATATCTCGGCAGCTGTAGCGGTGTTGAAGATAGGCAACGACGTGCTTTTCAATGATGAGAAGGTGAAAGTGGACCGCATCACGGGCCACGGAGGTCTTTTCAAGACCAAAGGCGTAGGCCAGCGCATCCTCGCGGCCGCTCTCAATTCCCCCATCTCTGTCATGGAGACTGCGGGCGAAGGCGGAGCATGGGGCATGGCCCTTCTTGCCGGCTACCTTGTCAACAACAAGGAGGAGCGCAACCTTGCCGACTATCTTGAGATGGACGTATTCGCCGGCAACTCCGGAACGAGCATAACTCCGACCCCTGAGGAGGTAGCCGGATTCGAGGCCTATATAGAGAACTACAAAGCCTGCCTGCCCATCGAGCAAGCAGCCGTAGCCCACAAGCGTTAACCCAACCACTTACATACTTCAGAAAGACGGCTGTGCCAGTTGGCACAGCCGTCTTTCTCATTCCAAACTAATCTGTCTTATCGGTCAGCAAACAAAGAGTAATACCATACAAGATAAGTATCGCAAAAAAAATAAAACTTATTATTGCTTAATAAAAAAATAATTTCTAACTTTGCAATTGCAGACCGCACCGAAGAAGCCCCGGTCAGGGGTTGAGCGGGACGGGATGCACCGACATAATTGAAAAGCGTTTATCCGCGCTGATTCTTGTCGTTCTGAAATTCTCGCAAAATTTCTATCGATAGACAAGGGTTGAGCAACGGTAGATGCCCGTGGATATGTGATTATCTTGCATTCGGCATTATATTTCGTGAGAAATATGGTCGTTTGTGTTGATTGCATATACTAACGTGGGCTTCTGCGTTGCCATCCAACTATCGATAGGGCAATGCGAGAAGCCTCAGAACGTAGGATGGCAACGGATACGGACCCCACGTTTTTCGTATCCAATAATCGTGAAACAGCCGAGTGAGGGGCGGGCGAGGCACTCTAAACATCATATTACTTATGAGACATTTCTTTTTGACAGTTGCAGCGATGCTCTTCGGCATTTTTGGCTTGCATGCTGAAGGATTAGTGGCCACATTGCAGCATGGTGAAGACATGACTCCATTCTACGGAGACAAATCGTTTGTGGAGGCCTACGAGGCTGCCACAGATGGCGACATCATCACCCTTTCAAGCGGTCAGTTCCCGGAAATCCCGGCAATCGAAAAATCCATATCCATCATTGGCAACTACGGCTTTGCCAACGAAGGAATGGCAGTCACGACTCTTGACCATCTAAACATTGTCGCTGACAATGTAACAATTATGGGAATTCGTTTTATTAATACTTTATTAATTCTCCGTATGGATGGGGTGGTTAACGGCCCCATAATAAAGAGATGTGACATAGGTGCAATCACCAACTCACACGCCACAAATGGACTCTTTGAAGATTGTATGATATACAGCTGTTATTCAGATGACACGTATTTTGATAATAGCGTATTTAAAAATACCGAAATTTTCGATCATTTTTATCTTTTAGGAGACAGTAAATCATTTATTAACTGTGTACTATACCTAAGTCCTGCAAGTAAAACTTACCCCAACGGATACTTTAAAGACTGCTTAATCGGTATTCAGAATGATTCCGATTTAAAAATTGAAGAAGTGCAATTTGATAATGTAGTTATTTTCAACATGATTGAAAATGAAGATAATCCTATCCTAAAATTCCCATGGGATAATCCAGAAAAATTTGTATCTGTATACTATGTGAAAGAAGATGCCTGGAAATCTTATGCTGAACAGAATTTTGGTTCTTTCCAACCGTTTGTTTGGGAAGGTCAAACACTGTCTGCCGGAATTAAAGATCATAAAGCCTGGCCTTCTGTACCTCGTGTGATAGAGAGCAACATCAGCGAGACCACCGATGCAAATGGTATCCTTAAGGTCAACATCAAGGTTCAGCCAGAAAATTGAGTCTTACCGTAAGCAGCTGATTTATGAAAGTAATTTACTTCATTTCGTTTCTTGCCTTCTTCGCAATGTCAATACCATCATACGCATTAAAAGTCGTAAAATGCGAATACTGGATTGACGGCAATTTTAAGGAAGCATCTTACGTCGATGTCTCAGGAACCGATGTAATCTTTGATTATAACGCATCGTCACTCAGATCGACTGCACATACCCTGTGCTATAGATTGCTTGATGATACAGGAAATTGGTCACCGGTACACCGCAAAATATTCTTTAAGATTGACTATGCAGATGCAGTGACATCCTGTCGTTATTGGATTGACAGTGATTATAAGACAGCATCAAAGGCTGACATTAAAGACGGAATCATAACGTTCGATCTTGATGCCTCCGAATTGCGAGCTACGGCTCATTACCTGTCATATTGTCTTGTTGATAATGATGGGAACGTATCCCCCGTCCACCGTCGCCTCTTCTTCAAGACTGACGAGAATGCCGATGTGATATCATGGTATCGTTATTGGTGGAACAATGACTATGCATCGGGTGTCACCATCAAGACCGATGCAAGCCATGAAACCTCAATGCCTTATATCCTTTCGGAAGAAATAATGGTTCCCAAATCCGTTTACGACGCTGCCGGTGAAGAGCGCAAGGCAATACTCAACATTGTGTTCGCCGACAACTTAGGGAATCTCTCGGAAGTTGTCAGTAAGGAGTTTCAGTTTGACAACAAATTCAACAGCGTAAGCATGGCTGTCGATGATTCTCTCTGGAAAATATCTGTCAACGGACGTACGCTTACCGTAAGTGGGCTAACTGTTGGATCAGGACAGGTTGCAGTATATACCCTTGATGGTAAAATGGCAGCGGCAGCAATGGCATCCACTGAAACAGTAAACCTTTATCTCCCAATCGAAGGAACATATATAGTGACCTATGGCAAATACTCCCGCAAAGTAATCTGTCGCTAACAGATTATTCAAAATCATATTATTGCGCTTGGCTGCTGTCTGACAAGACTCCTCAGTCAAGCGCAGTTTTTTTAGACCAACCTTAGCTTTGAATAATCACAATCATTGCCGTTGTCCCATATTGTCAGCTCATTAAGGGGATAGCACCTAAAGAGCCAACTGATTGTGTTCGAGTGTAAAAGTCAATGCTTTGTAAAAATCCAAAGGAATAAACCGCTAAATTATGATAAAATCCAAAGGAATCGGGAATATAGAGCGCGTCATGATTCCGGATCAACCGTCCGGAGTCATGACGCGCTTTACGTTTTTGGGGATTGCCTTCTTTATTTGCCGAGGGCTATGCGCTTGTATTCCACAGGGGTCACTTTCTTAAAGTTGGAATAGAACTCTGTCCGGCAGGACCGGAGAACGGTGGTTTCAAGCCTATAGAATCACCAAATAAAACTTTTGCCAAGCTAATTAATCAACTATTCCGGAAGCGATAGATCCGGAAGTCTCCACACAGCATAAAGCGGAAGGATGCCGATGACTCGCCTGAGCGGTAGTTCTGTGCTATCTGTGTCCGACACCTCGAGGAGGCCGAAATTCTCCAACGAACTTCGTATTCCAACTGTAAGTCCTTTCTTATTCATGAAAATGCGCAAGCTCTTCATCTTGCCTGACGTGCCGGCCTTTACCTCTATGGGCAGGCACTTTGCATTCTTGGCTATGACAAACTCCACTTCAGACGTGGCATTTTTCTCCAAATTCTCCCAATAAAACAGATCATATTTGCTCTGCGGATTGGAAGATTTCATGAGTTCGAGACCGACCGTCAGTTCCGCCACTATGCCTTTGTTAACAAGGTCGGGAGCCTCGCCTGCAAGTATGAGCCGTGTCAACTCGCTGTCATCATCGTAGTTCATTGCCAATACCCGAAGCAGCAGACCGGTGTCGAGATAATCATATCTGGTAAACTTGGGATTAACCTGAGCCCCCAAAGGGAGACCGTTGGCGGCAGACATCTGCACAGGTATGATTATCCCGGCATCGCGGAGAAGTCTCAGCGCTTCCTTGACTTCTTCGGTCCTGTATCCTCCGTCTACTCTGCTGTAAACAAACTTCTGCCCCGACTGATGCACTACAGCCGCCAATGTGTTGCGTAGCAGCTGCGGGTCAACTTTTTTTGCATATTTGGCAAAGTCATCATAATATCCCTGCTGGATGTCGTTCTGTTCGTCCTGACAGGAAGAATAATCCTGAGTCTCAACCCAAGCGGAAACACTTGCCGGCATGCCCCCGACCATCAAAAATGACCTAAACTCAGAGACAAGACGTGAATGAAGACTTTCCTCGATAGGATTGGTCCAATCCGCAGCCATAATTTCCTCTACCCACATATCCTTGCCTCTCGCCATCAGATACTCCTTAAATGACATTGGATACATGAACACAGACCTAACCCGTCCGACACCATATGAAGGCATCTCATTCAATGCGAACTCCAGAAGAGACCCTGCCGCCACAACATGGAGATCCGGGTAATTTTCCTTAAAAAACCACAAGCTTTTTAATGCCGCCGGACAATTCTGAATCTCATCAATAAACAAAAGTGTCTCCCCGGGAATCACCTGCACATTGTGCACCGCCCCCAGGCGCTGACTGAGTTCCCTGACGTCCGATATTTCTTCAAAAAGTCTGCAAAGATCTTTTTCCTCCTCAAGGTTGATTTCAAGATAGTATCTGAACGTCTGTCCCAGGTGCCTTATTGCCCAGGACTTGCCGACCTGTCTGGCACCACGCACTATTAGAGGCTTACGGCGTGGAGACTCTTTCCATTTCAGGAGTTCGGCATCTATATTTCTTGCAAGATATGCCATGGTATATCGCTTGTTTTGGAGTGCAAAGATAATCAATACTTTGTAAAAATCCAAGGGAATAAAGTGCCCAAATTTGTAAAAATCCAAGGGAATAAGCCATCGAAATATGATAAAATCCAAAGGAATGATTCGCTGAATTATGATAAAATCCAAGGAAATCGGAAATATAGAGCGCGTCATGATTCCGGCTTATTGCCGACAATCATGACGCGCTATGCGATTATGCGATTGCCTTCTTTATTTGCCGAGGGCGATGCGCTTGTATTCCACAGGCGTTACTTTCAGGAAGTTGGGATAGTAGTTGTCCCAATCGCTGAGCATACGCCCGGCCAACGCACTCTTCGTATGGCGATAATGGCTTTCTATCAGCGTGCGGAGTTCCTCCTTTTCGTCTTCATCTTCAAGAAGGGTCAGCTCCACCATGTCCATGTTGATATAGTAGTCTACGTTGCCCTGAAGATTCCAGATGTAGGCTATGCCACCACTCATGCCGGCTGCGAAATTGCGCCCGATCTTTCCGAGCACTACTACCCTTCCGCCGGTCATGTACTCGCAGGCATGGTCGCCCACTCCCTCAACGACCGTGACCGCCCCACTGTTTCTGACGGCGAAACGCTCGCCTACCCTACCGTTGATATACAGTTCTCCGGACGTAGCGCCATAGAGCAGTGTGTTGCCGGCAATGGTATTATTTTCAGCCTCAAAAGTCGCGTCGCGAGGCGGAACCACCACTATACGACCGCCCGAAAGACCCTTGCCGAGATAGTCGTTGGCATCACCCTCCAACTTCAGCGACACTCCCTTGCAGAGGAACGCCCCGAAACTCTGTCCGGCAGAACCCGTGAACGACAATTTCACGCTGTCATCGGGAAGACCCGCGCCGCCGAATCTCTTGGTGATGTAGCCACTGAGCATCGCCCCGACAGAGCGATCGGTGTTGACGATAGGCATACCCAAAGCGATAGGCTGCTTGGAATCGATGGCATTGCTTATGAGCTGGAGCAACGCCCCGTCTTTCACGCCCTGCAGCTTATGGTCCTGCTCGGCATTGCAATGCAAGGTGGCCTCAGCCGCATCGACCGGCATATAAAACAATCTGGAGAAATCAATCTTGGAAGCCTTGGAACCCGGCTCCGTCTCCTTCTTTCTGAGAAGGTCGGCCCTGCCCACGATCTCATCGAGCTTCCTATATCCCATGGCGGCGAGACGCGTGCGTATCTCCTCGGCCATGAAGCGGAAATAATTGATGAGATATTCATATCGTCCGACGAACTTCTTGCGAAGCTCAGGATTCTGCGTCGCAACGCCCTTGGGACACGTGTTGGTGTGGCATTGGCGGATCATGCAGCATCCAAGGACAACCAATGCGGCCGTGCCGAAACCATATTCCTCAGCGCCAAGCAAAGCCGAGACAATTACGTCGTGCGGACTCTTCAGCTGGCCGTCGACCTGCAGGCGCACCTTCCCGCGAAGATTGTTCATCACGAGTGTCTGCTGGATTTCCGCAAGACCAATTTCGGAGGGCACTCCGGCATGCTTCATCGAACTGGCCGGACTTGCCCCGGTGCCGCCGTCGCATCCGCTGATGAGGATTTTGTCGGCCTTAGCCTTGGCCACGCCGGCCGCAATCGTCCCCACGCCACTCTCAGCCACGAGCTTCACGCTTATCAAAGCCTCCGGATTGACGTTCTTGAGGTCGAATATAAGTTGGGCAAGGTCTTCGATGGAGTATATGTCGTGATGGGGCGGAGGGGATATAAGGGTGATTCCGGGCAGCGAGCGTCGCGTCCTGGCTATGACCTCATCGACTTTGAATCCGGGCAACTGACCTCCCTCACCGGGTTTGGCTCCCTGCGCCACCTTAATCTGAATCTCATCGGCATTGACAAGATACTCGGCATCCACGCCAAAGCGGCCTGAGGCCACTTGCTTGACGCTGCTTCGCGCCCAGGTGCCGTCGTCCCTGACCTTGTTGCGTTCGGGATCCTCGCCTCCTTCGCCGGTGTTGCTCATGCCCCCTATCTTGTTCATGGCAATTGCCAACGCCTCGTGAGCCTCCTTGCTGATGGCGCCAAACGACATAGCCTCCGTGCAGAACCTCTTCATCAGACTTTCAGCGCTTTCCACCTCCTCTACAGGGATAGGGTCGCGGTCGCTCTGCATGGTGATGAGGTCGCGAAGGAATATAGGCTCCGGCTTATCCTCCACAAGAGCCACGTATTCCTTAAACCGTTCGGCATCATTTTTGGCCGTGGCCTCCTGCAAGGCCCTGACCACCGGGGGATTCCACGCATGGAGTTCGCCCGACTTGCGGAAATTGTAGTTGCCGAAATCCTCAAGCTTGTCGCCGCCTTCTGAGAAAGCCCGCGAATGATTGCCAAGCACGTCGGCCGCCACATCCTCTATGCCGATACCCTCGACGGGCGACACTCCGCCGCCCATATAGTTGCCGAGCAGGCGGGAGCTGACTCCGAGAGCCTCGAAGAGGGCACAACCGCGATAACTGCGGATCGTGCTTATTCCCATCTTCGACATTATCTTCATCATCCCCTTGTTGACGGCCTGGATATAATGCTTCTCAGCACCGTCATAATCGAGCTGCAACTGTTTATCCTTTACGAGTTTGCCGAGTATAGCAAAGGCCATATACGGGTTGACCGCGCTGGCTCCATAGCCCATCAGCAGGGCCACGTGCATCACCTCGCTCACCTCTCCGCTCTCCACTATGATGGCTATCTGCGAGCGCTTGCGGCGGGCGACGAGATGGTTGTGGACGGCAGACAATGCCAACAGCGAAGGAATCGGGGCATGCTTCGGATTGACGCCCTTGTCGGAGATGACCATATAATTGTAGCCGTTGTCGACGGCGTCTTCCGCCGTCTGGCAAAGATGATGGATTGCTATCTCCATTCCCTCCACTCCCGATTCGGCGTCGAAAAGCATCGGCAAGGTGATTGTCCGGAATCCTTTGTAGCGCAGATTGCGCAGCTTGTCAAGCTCGCTGTCGGAGACAATCGGCGAGGGCATCATGACGACGTTACAAAGCTCCGCCGAGGGCTGGAGGATATTTTTCCTGACCGCTCCGACATAACTTGTCAGCGACATGACGAGCTCTTCGCGGATTGGGTCGATAGGAGGGTTGGTCACCTGGGCAAACTGCTGGCGGAAATAATTGAAGAACCGTTGCGGCTTCTTTGCGAGCACGGCCGGCGGGGCATCGTTGCCCATAGAGGCAAGAGGCTCGGCCGAACTTGAAGCCATCGGCTTGATGATTTTGTCTATGTCCTCGGAATTGTAGCCGAAGGCCGTCAGCAGGCGTTCCATGTCCTCCACGTCGTGGGTCACCTTTCGCCCGCTCTTTATGTTGCTAAGCACAATCCGGTTTTGGTCGATCCATTCGCTGTAGGGATGCTCAGTGGCCAGTTGTCGTTTTATGTCGCGGTCTACTATAATCTTTCCCTCTTCGGTGTCGACCATAAGGATCTTGCCTGGCTTGAGACGTGAGCGGTGCTCTATGTCGGCGGGATCAACGTCGAGGACGCCCGTTTCGGAGGCCACGACCATCTCCCCGCTCTTGGTGATGAGCACACGGGCGGGACGCAGGCCGTTGCGGTCGAGCATACCTCCGGCATATCTGCCGTCGGAGAAAATGATTGCCGCCGGGCCGTCCCAGGGAGCCATGAATATTGAATGGTATTCATAGAAAGCGAGAAGCTTGCGGGAAAGAGGATTCTGGTCGTTGCAGCTTTCCGGCACGAGCATAGCCAGAGCGTGGGGCAGGCTCATGCCGGAGCGTACGAAGAACTCCAGGGCGTTGTCGAAAGATGCGCTGTCGCTCATGCCCGGCTGAATCACCTGGCCGATATGCTTCATCTCTCCGAGGTTGTCGGGGCTGATGACAGCTTCGCGGGTCTGCATCCAGAAACGGTTGCCACGGATGGTATTGATTTCGCCATTGTGTCCGATCAGGCGGAAAGGCTGAGCCAATCGCCAGGTGGGGAAGGTATTGGTGGAGAAGCGGGAATGCACGAGGGCAATCGCGCTCGTGAAATAAGGGCTCTGGAGGTCCTTGAAGTAATGGCGCAGCTGGAGGGAGGAGAGCATACCTTTATATATAAGGGTGCGCGTCGAGAGGCTGACGATGTAGCATGAATCCTTGTCGACAATCTCCTCGCTGTCGAGCACGGCCTGCTCCACGCGTTTGCGGATTACGTATAGAAGACCTTCGAGACGTTCGCGGTTGTCGCATCCGACAATGAAAATCTGGCGTATCTCAGGCTCCGTGATCAATGCGTCGTGGCCAAGCACGGAAGAATCGACGGGCACGGGGCGGGTGTGCATAAGGAAGAGACCCTGGGCCTTTATCTCCTTGTCTATGATAGTCTCGAATATCTTGCGGTCGGCTTCGTTTTTTGGAAGGAACACCATTCCGACGCCGTAACGGCCTTTTTCGGGGACGGGGATTCCATTCAGCAGGATATATTCGTGAGGGATCTGCACCATGATTCCGGCGCCGTCGCCCGTCTTGTTGTCGGCTCCCTCAGCGCCGCGATGGGCCATATGCTCAAGCACCGACAATCCCTGGTCGACGATGGAATGATGCTTGCTGCCGTCGATTTTCACGACAAGCCCCACGCCGCATCCGTCGTGCTCATAATCAGGGGAGTATAATCCCTTACTGCCCTCGGGTCTTTGATTTTCTTTTAGCTTCATAGACAATCCTTTACCTGTAGATATTGTTTGGCATGACATCGCTCTGAGGTCATGCTGATTCATATTAACGTTAACTAACTCCTTTAATTCGATAGCAAAGTTACAAATAAATTGAATAAATACAAACAAATTTCAGACTTTTTATCCATTTCAATTGCTTTTGGCAATCAACAGCCTCCTAAAATCACATTTTCTTAAACACCCGCCTACGGAAATAATGAAGAATGTATCGGTGTAGTCCCTCCGAGTCCTTTGGACACAGACATTTGATGAAGTTATCGTGGGAAATCATTTTGTCATGCCCGATCATTCGATCAGGAATTAAATAAAACTCGTCAGGATTGGAAGGGAATCCACCAATTCCAAGGGCTATAAATAGTTCAATCCCTCTGTCCTTGGCAGCGAAATGATAGCGTAAGAACTGGCCCGACAAATCAATACCGTCATTACCCCAAGAAGAACGATATTTGCATTCAACAAAATATTCAACTTCCAAGTTATCAAGTTTATGACGAAGATGAAGATCTGGCAGGAGGTTTTCAAGAGCATATGTCTCGCCTGAGATTTTATCTCCTCTCCATGCAAGCAACTTGAAACGCGACTTATCAGCATATAACGAAACTACAAAGTCTTCGAATTTACGTCCCTTCATCCCGGCATATCCAATGAACTCGACTTCAGGGAAAACAACCATATTAGCAATAGCATATGCCATCTTATAAAGAGCTGATACATTAATGTCATACGTTTGTGCAAACTTTTTAAGCATATTACGCTCGCCGGGAGTAACGACGCCATCGGTAGCCGCCATAGAAGCGACCCAATGCGCCGCATCGTATAATGTGATTTTCTCTGTCATAGATTAGATTCCTTGTCGCCTTTTTCATTTATTCATTCCCGTTGGTCTCATTCCTTAGAGCGTGTTCAGCTCAAGGATAGTCGTATGTCCATCCTTCAGCACTACGCTCAGAGATTTCATACCTGCAATGAACTCTTCATCAGATGAAGTTGAAACCAATTCGGGCATACGGGCTGAACATATACTGTCCCAATTGAAAGTCAGTCTGTCAAGAAATGCAAAGTTGTATTTCACTTCCATGCAGAATCGTGACAAAATATATGTTTTCTTCTCAGGGGTCAGTTTTTGTTGCGTTGCCTGAGAGTCCGTCCCAATGGAATAACTGATTGCCCCGGCAGGGGTAGTAAAGATTGCGAACACCAACGAAAGCATGGCAGACAATCGATAAAATCTTCCCATGTCGGCTTTGTCATATAGTTTGCACAAAATTAATAAAAAACAGATACTCGATTGTTGTCTTGCCCCGAAAATATTGACAAGAGAGTAAAAGATTTTCAGGACGAGATATATACATATTTTTGTTTGTCGGGTCGGGGAGATTTTATAATTTTGCATAAAAATGAGACGGATTTTTCTCGGGGGAACCTCAGGAAACGATGCTCTTATTATTGCAAAACGACAATGGCTCAATCAGTTTTTATACGTAAATCAGAGAGCGGCAAGGGGATGTGGAAATACCATATCTTAGCTCTCGTCACGGCCCTCATATGGTCTACAACCTTTGTATCGACTAAAGTGCTGCTTAACGAAGGAATGACTCCGGAAACTATTTTCGTGACGCGCTTTGCTATAGCCTACCTCTTGATTATCTGCATTTTCCATAGTAAACTGATGGCCGATTCCCTAAAAGATGAAGCCTTGCTCTGTCTTGCAGGACTGACGGGCGGTTCGCTTTACTTCCTGACAGAAAACACGGCTCTGAAATTCACGTATGCCTCCAACGTCTCGATACTCATCTCGGCCACTCCCCTACTGACAATCGCCCTGTCGGCATGGGTGTTCCGCCAGAAGTTCCACAAGTCGATGCTTTTCGGATCGCTGCTCGCCCTTTCGGGAGTGGCCTTGGTGGTCTTTAACGGAAACGCAACCTTTAAGGTGGCTCCCATAGGCGACCTGCTCACCCTTGCAGCCGCGATGTGCTGGGCATCCTATAGCGTGGTGCTCAAATACCTCGGCAACCACAGCTATTCCACGCTTTTCATAACCAGGAAAGTATTCTTCTACGGACTCGTATCGATGCTCCTCTATTTGCCCTTTTCGGGAGTGGAATATGACTTCCATCTTCTGTCAAAACCCGAAGTCTACGGCAACATCCTCTTTTTAGGGGTCGTCGCAAGCTTCGGGTGTTTTATCGTCTGGAACCGCATTGTAGAGGAACTTGGTCCCGACAAGGCCAACAACTATATCTACATCTCTCCGTTGGGGACAATCACCACCGCCATCATCTTCCTTCACGAACCCATCACGTGGATGGCCTTAATAGGAGCAGCAATCACAATTTGCGGAGTAGTCATCGTAGAACGCCTTCGTTAGAATAAGTCACTATGTTTGCATTTGAAAAGCCGGATCCACGCTCAACGGGGGCTTTTGCGTCTGGAGCGCAGATATGTCCTTGACTGCGACCATAAATTCACAGAGACGGAGAAGCGAGACATCGCAAATTCAATCACTCTGAAAAAAATTCACGCCTGCAAAAGTTGCCGATATCGGCAACTTTTGCTATCTTTGCATTATATTTTAATCAAAGTTTTGCCGATAGATGGAGTATATTTCAGTTAAAGAATGGGCAGAGATGCATGGAGTTTCGGAGCGTACAGCCCGAAACTATTGCGCACAGGGTAAAATTGAAGGTGCATATATTATAGGTAAAACATGGAACATACCTGAGGACGCACTCCCTCCGAAACACTCAAATAAATCTTCAATATCTCCTTGATGGAGGTGATGATAAGAATCGCCATCGCCCACATCGTGATAGATCCGTGAGCCGTGGAGAGATTCTTTTTGCGTCCCGAAGATGTCACCGGAGATTCGGGATCCGGTTTAAGTTTCTGGCCCATAGTATAATATTATAATCATAAACAAGGCATGCAAATCGACATGCCGTCATCCGCCTCTGCCATTGCCGACATCAGCCTGAGAGGGAACTTGATTTTACAACAATTCACATGCTTTTATGGTTGCCTGTCAAGAACAATATTTCCCCTTTTCATATCGGCTTGCCTTATTTCACATAGTTTTTCCCGATACTGTTATTTTTCTTGCCAAATTGGAATAGATTGTTTAACTTTGCAAGAGCGGCAGGGTCTTTCCGACATCCCGGAAGGCACAACGCCCAACTTCATTGACAAATAATCAACCTAAACCAATCAACCTCATGGCTTTCATGAAGCTGTTTTTCAAACCATTCAAATCATGAGAACAATATCCGTTTTCACGCTTCTGCTCCTGTGGCTACCTATTTTCGCCCAGGGAAACACATCCGCCAAGACCGTCACCAATGGCGAAGTATGGCTCGACACGTCGGGCAACCCCATCAATGCCCATGGCGGCGGAATCCTCTATCACGACGGCAAATACTATTGGTATGGGGAATACAAGAAAGGAAAAACCATCCTCCCGGAATGGGCCACATGGGAATGCTACCGCACGGACGTGACCGGCGTTGGCTGCTACTCCTCTCCCGACATGGTAAACTGGACATTTGAAGGAATCGTGCTTCCCGCCGTGAAAGACAACCCCTCGCACGACCTCCATCCTTCGAAGGTGTTGGAACGTCCGAAAGTGGTCTACAATGCCAAGACCGGCAAATTCGTGATGTGGGCACACGTCGAGAGCGCGGATTACAGCAAGGCTGCCGCCGGCGTGGCAGTCAGCGACTCCCCGACAGGGCCGTTTGAATATCTCGGCTCTTTCCGCCCCAACGATGCCATGAGCCGCGACCAAACAGTGTTTGTCGATGACGATGGCAAGGCATATCAGTTCGCATCATCTGAAAACAACCAAACACTCTACATCAACGAGCTGACCGACGACTATCTGCGCCCTACAGGCCGGTTCACCCGCAACTTTATTGGCATGTCGCGTGAGGCTCCCGCCGTGTTCAAGAAAGACGGCAAGTATTATATGATATCCTCCGGCTGCACCGGCTGGGACCCCAACAATGCCGAGCTTGCCATGGCCGACTCCATCATGGGTCCTTGGAAACTAGTGGGCGATCCATGCACGGGAAAAGACGCCGACAAGACATTTTATGCGCAGAGCACCTACGTGCAACCCGTCTACGGAAAGAAAGACCTTTTCATCGCCATGTTCGACCGCTGGAACAAGACCGACCTCGAAAACTCACGCTACGTGTGGCTTCCGATTTCGTTTAAGGACGGGAAAATCACTATACCTTGGCGCGAGACTTGGAGCATCGACGAAATCAGCGGGCAAAACTGATTCACAATCCCTCTTACTCGACAATAAGTCATGAAACTTTCCACAAGACTGTCTCTCTACGCGGCCTGCATAAGTCTGGCTATAGGGCTGGGCATAACTTTCACGCTTGAATATTCCGCCGCCCGAAACGAACGGAAGGATGCAGAAAGGCTTACGGAACTGATGCAGAAGCAACTCGTCAGGAATATCGGGGCAGACCTTAGAAACGTGGAGCGCCAAGTGGAACGCACCGCTCTTGAAATGGCTCTCAGCAGGGCCGTATTCACGGAAAGGAACGCCGGCATCGTGCTTCGCATCATGCTCGAAAGCGACTCCCTGATACAGGGATGCTGCGTGGCGTTCCTTCCGGAATACGCTCCCCCGACCATGTCGGAGGAGATTCTGAAAAGCAGTGTAGCCAGCATTTCAGAGGGCAGGGAATGGATGATGTATGCCGACCGCAACCCCGACGGAACAATCCGCGAACGCTTTCTCCATTCTCCTGAATATCCCTACACAGGGATGGCATGGTTTCGCGACGCAATAGAAAAGCGACAAGGCATATGGAGCCTACCCTATCTCGATGCGGGAGGGGGAGGGATGGACATGATTACATTTTCCTATCCCCTGCCCAACTCCCAAGACAATATTTATGCCGTAGCCACCGCCGACGTGTCGATAAAGTCGCTTGCCGCCACAATCGAGCGGCTAAAGCCATACAAAGATTCCCGGTCATTTCTAATGCTCGGCGACAGCATCGTAGGAAGCTCACGTCAGGAATTCTATTCCGAAACAGGGCATAATACAGATGATTATATCATATGCAGGCAGCCAATCGGAGGAATGGATTTAGCGGTCTGCACAGTGACACCCGTATCCACCGTGCTTTCCTTGATGAACAGCGTCCGGATTCCTTTGATTGTCATAATGATTGCAGGGATTGTTCTCCTGCTGATTGTCGTCCGTATGGTCATCGTGCGCACACTTCGTCCACTTAACAATCTTTCGGAAGCCGCCCGCAAGATCGGAGATGGGGATTTCGGAACGCCGCTTCCCGATTCCGTAGGGTTCAGCGAACTTGAAACGCTACGCGACGCCATGGCAGGGATGGGACAATCCATCCGGGAGCATGTCAGGGAAATAGCCGACAACGCCCGGAGAATCCAACGAATCGAGAGCGAACTCACGATTGCCCGGAGAATCCAGTCTGGAATGCTGCCGGACGCTTGGGACCGTCTTCTTCCCTCTCTCCCTCCGGAAGAGAGAGAGGCCATGCTGCAGCTGACGGTGGCGGCATCCCTTCAGCCTGCCCGCGAAGTCAGCGGCGACCTGTATGATTATCTTCCTGTAGGCAACAAGCTTGTCTTTGCCATCGCCGACGTCAGCGACAAGGGAGTTCCAGCCTCGCTCGTGATGAGCCAAATCAAAAACCTTTTCCATTTCATAGCAAGCGGAAACCCTCAACCTGCGGCCATTCTCGATGAGCTAAACCGATCTCTCGCTTCCAACAATCCCCACAACATGTTTGTCACAATGATTATAGGCGTGGCAGACCCTATCAGACAGACCCTGACCCTTGCCAACGCCGGACATAATCCCCCAGTGATGATCAGCGGAGGAGAGGCGAGATTGCTACGGCTTGATTCCGGAATCGCCTTGGGAGTTTTGGAAGACATAGCATATACCCAGCAGGAGTTTGCATTCAGAAATTCGGATATGGTCTTCCTATATACCGACGGACTGACCGAGGCCACCGACTCCACCGGAGTGGAATATGGCGAAGAGAGACTCGTAAAGACAATAGACAGCAGCGCAGCAACCGGCAACGCAGACGCCAACGCCATCATATCTTCGATAAGGCGCGACATTGATGGATTCGCACACGGAGCCAAGGCCGACGACGTGACGCTATTGTGCATAGGCATAAGGGATTCCGAAAATAAAGTCAATGAATCAGGCTACGAGGAGAACATATATCAGAAGCATTTCGAATATGACATCAGCGAGCTGAACAAACTTCAGGACTTTATCGACCGTGTCTGGAAACAGGAAAACTGGCCCGACTCAGAGAAATTCCGTACGACCCTCGTTGCCGAAGAAGCCCTATCCAACGTCATAAGATATTCCCGGCCAAGTCAGGCCGGAGATAGCGTAAAGCTCACCATAAAGCGACGGAGTGAGGGCATCAGCATGAGTGTGGAAGACGGCGGCCCGCGATTCAATCCTTTGGAAGATGCACCGACGCCCAACCTGACAGACGACGCTGAAAGCCGCCCCATCGGAGGGCTTGGCATATTCCTGATTCGCGAAAATGCCTCCTCCCTGAATTATGAATACACGAATAACAACAACATCTTTACAATCAACTTAGACTTCAACGAAGCCTTGTAGACCCTGGCAGAGAAGAAAAAAACACTTAATAATAGAGACCTATATGAACGTAGAAATAAAAAAACGACACAGACAACACTTTAGTATGCATTTCGGGCCGAGTTGACTCCGTGACCGCACCGCAACTTGACGCCGTCATCCCCCAAATTTGTCCGGATGGGTCAAAAGGCGACATCGTGGCCGACTGCCGCGACATGGAATACATCAGCAGTGCCGGGCTCCGCGCTTTCATCGTGCTTCTGAAACGCGCAAAAGCCATGGGGCGCGAGCTTCGCCTTGAAAACCTCTCCCCCTCCATACGCTCGATTTTCGACATGACCGGTTTCACTAAAATATTCAACATCAGCTAATGGAACATTCTTCTACAAGAACTTCCCCTTTGAGCCAGACTCAATTGGGAATATATCTCGACAGCATCAACACTTCTGACGGGGAAGTGTATCACGTGCCACTGCTCCACAAATTGAGCGGATATCCCGACGCACAGACCTTGCGCCTTGCCCTTGAGAAAATCATTGCCGCCCATCCCGGAATGTCGGCAAAACTGACCATCGACGCTGAGGGAAACCCATGCATGGCCGATTACTCCTCCTCGGATCCGCTGCAAGTGGAAACCCTCACAATGTCTTACAGCCAAATTAGGGAACAGCTTCCGGAGCTAATCACTCCCTTCGATCTGGAAGGCGGTCGGTTGGGCCGTATATGCATCATCGACACAGAGAAGGGTCTCTATATGTTTTCAGATTTCCATCACGTCATCTACGACGGAATGTCGCAGAACATCCTTATCGGGAATCTCGACAAGGCTTTCCGGGGCGAGGCCATACCTCCGGAAGGACTATCCATGTTTGATGTAGCCGACAGGGAAGCGGAAATCCGAGCCACCGACCGTCTTGCCGAAGCCGCGGCCTGCTATTCCGAATTGCTTGAAGGAGCCGACACATCCTTTTCATTCCCCTCCGACCTGCCGGGTGCTGACTGCGGCATAGCCACCATTTCCTATCCCTTGGACATGAAAGGGAGCGACTACGTTGATTTCTGCAGGTGCGCGGGATTGCCGCAAAGCGCGGTGGCCATTGCTGCAATGGGGCTCTCCCTGCAAAGTTTTTATCGACGAGATGACATCACCTTCGCCACAATCTATCACGGGCGCAAGGAGCAGTCGCAAAAAGAGACTTTCGGCATGTTCGTAAAAACCCTGCCCGCAAGAGTCAGGACAGATAAAGACACCACCCTCGGCAGCCTTTTGGAAGATACTGCCCGTAATCTTAAGACAGCACGCGACAACGACATCTATTCGTATGCCGAGGCAGCTTCCGATTATGGAGTGAACTCCCGCCTGCTATTTGCATATCAGGGGGAATTCCTCAACAAGCCGACCGTGGCGGGAGCCGACGTTGAAGAGGAGATACTGCCTTCCCGGTCCACCGGCTCCGACATCACAGCCTCCCTATGGATAGACGGTCAAGGAAAAATGCACCTGAACATAGAATATCTGGCAGGGAACTATTCAGAAAGGCTTATAAAAGCTTTGGCTTCATCTTACGCCATAATTCTGAAAGAGATTGTAAGCGCACAGAAAGAGACACGGGTGAGCGACCTCAACCGCATAAGCGCTATGGATTTAGAGACCGTCGCCGCCATGGGCGACGGAGGCACATCGTTTGCGAATGCCGACGACGTCATTCCCTCCCTTTTCTCGAAAGCCGCCGCTGAGCATCCCGACAACATCGCCGTTGTCTATCGCGACCGCAGTCTGAGCTACCGTATGCTCGACAATCTGACCAACAGCATCGCCCACAACCTGCGTGAGGAATACGGCGTGGGAGAAGGAACAATCGTAGGAGTCCTAATCGACCGCTCCGAACTGATGGCAATCCTGCCATTGGCAATAATGAAAGCCGGGGGAGCCTACATGCCTCTCGACCCTCACTTCCCTCAAGACAGGCTTTCTTTTATGGCGGAAGATGCCGGCCTGAGCCTGATAATAGAAGACGACGGACTTGCAGAGAAGGCAATGCCCGATTTTCCCGGCACAGTCATTCCCGCATCCAGGCTTCTGAATCCTGAAGGGACTGACGACAGCCCGATATGCGATGCCAAGCCGGAATCCGACATGGTGATACTCTATACTTCCGGCTCTACCGGAAAGCCCAAAGGGGTCACACTCACCCAACGGAACATAGCGAACTTCGTGGCAGCCTACCGCAACCTTATCGGGCTGAGCGCCTCCGACCGCTCGGGCGCTTATGCCGCATTCGGGTTTGACGCACATATGATGGACCTCTATCCCACGTTGGCCAGCGGGGCCACAATCCATATCTTCGACCCGGAGATACGCCTCGACTTGACAGCCATGCATGATTATATCGAGAGGAACGGAATCACCGTAATGTTCATGACCACCCAGATTGCCTGGCAGATGGCCACGCTGTTTGAGTTCTCCACATTGCGAGTCTTTTCAGGAGGAGGAGAGAAACTCCCTCCTATCGGACCGCTTCCATATGACTTCTTCAATCTTTACGGGCCGACCGAATGCTCCGTCATCGCGACTGCATTCCATCTTGAAGGAGCCACAGACGGACGCACCATCGGGCATCCGATTCCCGGCTACCGCGTCATCATCGCCGACCAGCATCTGAAGCCGGTGGCTCCGGGAGTGGCGGGCGAACTTATAATCGCCGGTCCGGGCGTAGGAGTCGGATACCTCAACCGTCCCGAACTGACCGCAGAGAAGTTTATCGAAGTCAATGGAGAACGCGCATACCGCACCGGAGACCTTGCCCGCTTCCAAGCCAACGGGGAGATTGAATTCCTCGGAAGGATGGACGGCATGGTGAAGCTTCGCGGACTTAGAATAGAATTAGGGGAAATCGAGGCTGTGGCATCCCGGCATCCGGCAGTCAAGACCTTTTGTGCCACTGTAAAAGAAATAGGAGGCATGGAAAACCTCGCCGGCTACTACGTAGCCAAAGAGGGATGCACTCTTTCTCCCGATGAGTTGCGCGAATTCATGAGCAGCGACCTGACTGAATTCATGCTCCCCTCCGTCATAATGCAGCTCGAAAAAATGCCTATGACCCCAAACGGGAAGGTGAACCGTCGCGCCCTTCCAGTACCGGAGGTGGCCGTGGCGGAGATCGTAGCCCCTGCCACTGAGATGGAGGAGAAAGTGCTCGGCATAGCATCGGAAGTGCTTTCGCACGACGGATTCGGAGTCACCGCAAATCTCGTTTCAGAGGGACTTACATCCCTGATGGCAATGCGCCTCGTGGCTTCCATCCAGAAGAACCTTGGACTCAAAATCACGGCAAAAACCATCATGTCGGGTCCGAGCGTGCGCGAAATAGCCTCTTCACTCGAATCCGCCAAGACATCATCGGCAACATCTCCGTCGGCAAGACCGAAACGCCGCTACTATCCGCTGACCGAGAACCAGAGGGGCGTATTCATTGATTGGGAGATGAACCGCGAAGCTCTTCAATACAACATACCGCAAGTGACCCACTGGCCCGACGGCACCGACCCGGAGCGACTGCGCAAAGCCGTGCTCGCCGTGGTGGATGCCCATCCCGGACTAAAGACCAGACTTACGATGCGCGGAGCCGATATCATGCAGGAACGACGCGATGACGATGAGGTGGAGATAACCATCACCGAACTCAATTTTGAGCCCGACGCTGAATTCTTCCAATCGAAGGTGCGTCCCTTCGACCTTTTGGGAGAATCGCTCTTCAGATGCGACATTTTCACGTTTGGCAATCAAGTCTATCTGATGCGCGACACCCACCATATCATCTTCGACGGCGTCTCCGCCATGCTTTTCAGTGAAGAGCTCATGAAGGCTTTCGCAGGAGAAGCCCTTGAGAAGGAGACATACGGCGCCCTCGATCATGCCCTCGACGAGGCCGACCTGCTGCAAAGCGAGGAGACCGAGAAAGCTGAGAAATGGTTTGCCGGCCTCATCGGGGATTCGGAGCCGACAGCCTACCCTCACAGCTCAGTGCCCGACAACGACATTCCCGGGGGGATGGGTCGCCTTAGCCTCCGTATGCCGTCGGAAGGAATGAAAGGATTCTGCACAAAAGGGGGAATCACGACAAGCAACTACCTTCTGGCCGCATTCCTTCAGCTACTCCACCGCCTGACGAGAGAAAAGACCATCCAGATCACCACAATCAACAACGGTCGCTCCGACATGCGCCTGCTCCAGACCACGGGCATGTATGTCAAGACCCTGCCGGTAGTGTCGCGTGTGGAAAAGCCCGTCGCCACGCCTCTTGAATATGCAGGGGAAGTGCAGCGACAGTTCCTGATCGCGCAGGATTATGACTTCTATCCCTTCACCTCACTCGTAGAAAAGATGGGGGTAAGGCCGGAGATAATGTATGTGTATGAAGGGGGGATAGTCATGGATGCCGGCGATGCAAAAATCAAGACCGAATCCATCATACTTAGCCTCGACACGGCCAAAGTGCCGCTGACGATGCTCGTCTTCGAGCCAAGCGACAAAGAATATGAACTGACCGTGGAATACGACACTTCGGTCTATGGGAAAGACGACATGAGCCTGCTTCTCTCCATGATGCGGACGCTATCGCTGAGCCTCACCGACGCCCAAACCATTGCCGACGCACGTATGGCTGACGACAAACAGCAGAAAGAGCTTGAAAAGATAAGACACGGAGATAAAGGGGAAGTGCCTTATCCCAATTTCCCCTGGGCGATGGAATTCCGCGCCAAGCTCACCCCGGATTTCCCCGCCCTCGTGGCATGCGACAAGGCTTTGACCTACCGGGAATTTGACAGCGAATGCAACCGAATCGCCAATGCTTTGATCCGACGGGGCGTATGTCCCGGCGACCGCGTGGTGGTGCTTCTTCCTCGACGCTCCTATCTGATTTCCTCTATCTACGGCATAATGAAGACAGGGGCCGCATATATTCCCTGCGATCCCGAATATCCCGCCGACCGAATCCGTCTTATCACTGAAGATTCCGACGCACGGCTCATCATCACCACCCCCGACCGCATGGAGCTATATCCGGGCAAGGCCGTGGACGTCAACGAGCTGCTTGCCGAGACCTGCGACTGCAAGCCGGACGTGAAGATAGATCCTGACAGCGTCGCTTACATGATATACACATCCGGATCCACCGGACGCCCGAAGGGGGTGATGATTCCACATCGCTGCATAGCCGACTATCTCTACGGATACTACCGACAGTTCTATCTGCCGCATCCTGAGATAAAGGTCAACATGCTCATTGTGACCATCTCTTTCGACGCATCGCTCGTAGACCTCGGAACATCCCTGACTTCCGGGCATACTCTCGTGCTCGCCAACGAAGAGGAATGCAAAGACGTCAATCTCCTTTCGCAGCTTATGCTGAGATACGGCGTGGACGCATTCGACATAACCCCGAGCCGATTGGAAGCCATGCTCGACCTGCCGGAATTCGCAAAAGCCGTCTCGCAGGCAAAGCTCCTCAACATCGGTGGCGAAGGGTTTCAGACAAGCCTTATCAACAAGCTCTTCGCGACCGGATTCAGCGGGCAGGCCGTCAATGAATACGGGCCTACGGAATGCACCGTGGGCAGCAACCACCAGCTCCTCTATCCCGACACCCCCATCACGGCCGGACCTCCCTTCTACAATGAGAGCGAGCGAATCATCGACGCCTGGGGCGGAGAATTGCCGATCGGAGCCGTGGGCGAGCTCTACATATTCGGGAATGGAGTGGGGCTTGGCTACAACAAGCTGCCGGAGAAGACCGCCGAGGCCTTCGTGGACTATCACGGAGAGCGTGGATACCGCACAGGCGACCTTGCGCGGTGGACAGAAGGTGGCGACGTCGCAATCCTCGGCCGCATCGACCATCAGGTGAAACTGCGCGGACTTCGCATAGAGCTGGGAGAGATTGAAAGCGTGGCGGCTCAGTTCGACGGAATCCGCAACGCCGTGGCCGACGTGAGGGAGGTCAACAAGATACAACATCTCTGCCTCTATTTCACGTCGGACAAGGAGATCGACAAGGAGGCACTGCGCATCCATCTGGCAACATCACTGACGGAATATATGGTGCCCGACTCCTATATTGCCATCGACGAGATTCCCCTCACTCCCAACGGCAAGGCCAACCGCAAAGCCCTGCCCGATCCGGAGCCGGAGGAGCAAGCCCCTTACGTGGAACCTGCGGAGGGACTCGAAAAGACTATCGCCGATACGTTCGCAAGGATATTGAACCGCGACAAAGTCGGAGCCAACGACGACTTCTTCTCCATAGGCGGAACGTCGATCAACGCCATCAAGGTAGTGGCGGCCCTTACGGCCTCGGGGAATACGGTCAGCTATAAGAACGTGTTCGACGCACGCACGCCGCGAGGCATAGCCGCGCTAATCGAAGGGCGTGACATAACTGCGGCCCAACCCATCCAAACTCCGGCAGGAGAGGGCGCTCCGCAGTCGGAATTCGCCGACGTGCTCGACCGCAACACCCTCTCCGCATTCAACAGCGGCGAGAGCCAGAGTCTTGGCAACGTACTTCTGACCGGAGCGACGGGATTCATGGGCATACACATGCTCCACGAGCTGCTGACGACCACCGACTCACGCATCTGCTGCACCCTTCGCGGGAAGGGTGAGCTTTCAGCCCTGAGCCGGCTTCGCACACTGCTCTTCTACTACTTCGACAACACCTTCGACCGCGAATTCGCCGACGGCAGAATCACTGTAGTAGAGGCCGACGTCACCGAGCCGGTGCCCGAAATACCCGGCGGAAAAATCGACACCATCATCAATTGCGCGGCCAACGTGAAGCATTTCTCGGCCGGCGACGACATCGAGAAGGTCAATGTGGAGAGCGTGCGCAACCTAATCGACTTCTGCCTGAAGGAGGGAGCCCGGCTCGTGCACATATCCACGGTCAGCGTGGCCGGAGAGAGCGTCAACGGTTATCCCGACCCGTCGCTGATGCTGACGGAGAGGATGCTCGACTTCGGACAGAACCTCTCCAACCAATACGTCCACTCAAAATACAACGCCGAACACCTTATCCTGACAGCCATACGCGACTCCGGCCTCAATGCCAAGATCATGCGCGTGGGCAATCTTTCCGCACGCGGGAGCGACGGAGAATTCCAGATAAACTTCCGCAGCAATGCCTTTATGGGCAGGCTAAAGGCATACGTGGCAATCGGATGCGTGCCGTTTGAAGCGCTCGACGCTCCCTGTGAGTTCTCCCCCATCGACGAGGTGTGTCGGGCAATCCTGATGCTCGCCTCCACCGCGAAGGAGATGTGCGTCTTCCAGCCGTGCAACAACCATCGTCTCCCACTCGGCGACGTGCTCCACATTCTTGGGGAATTCGGCTATGACGTGCTTCCCGTGGAAGACGGGGACTACCCCGAGCGGCTTGCCGCAGCCATGAGCGACGCCGAGCGCGTGGATGCCCTGCAGCCTCTCCTTGCCTACGACTCCGACAATGCCAGCTCGACGTTCATACGCTACGACGCGACGTATACCAACCAGATACTCTACCGCCTCGGCTTCCGCTGGAACTATACCTCCCACGCCTACGTCAGCAACTTCCTGAAGGCCATCTCGTCGCTAAACTTCTTCGCGCTATGAGCAATCGACGAAGCCCATACCTCGTGGGGAAAGCATTCAGAGGATTCCTGCTGGCCTCGGTGCTGACGGCGGCTGCCTCCCAGGTGGGGGTCATCGTCGACGGCATCATGCTCGCCCGCTTTATCAACGAGGGGGCGATGAGCGCCATCAATATCACCTCGCCGGTCAATCAGTTCCTCTTCTCGCTCTGCATCCTGCTGGGCATCGGGGGGACGATGATCGCCGGCATGGCTATAGGCAATCACGAGAGGCCGAAGGCTTCGGCCATCTTCTCGGTAGTGGCGGTGGCGGCAATCGCCTTGGGCGTGGCGCTCGGAGCATCGGGGCTTGCCCTGCTGCAGGGACTTACCTCCCTGCTTTGCCCCGACGCAGCACTTCAGGCCTATACTGCCGACTATCTGAGGGTGCTCCTGCCCGGTGCGCCGGCCTATATGCTTATGCTCGTGACGCAGATGTTCGTGACCCTCGACGGGGCTCCCCGTCGGGTCACGGCAGCTGTCTGCACATCGATGGCCGTGAACCTCGCTCTCGACTACGTCTTTATCGTATGGTGCGGATGGGGAATGACCGGAGCGGCGGCGGCAACCGTGGCGAGCTACATTGTCGCGCTGGCGGTGCTGCTACCCCATTTCGCCAAGAAGACGTCGCTGAAATTCCGGCTACCCTCTTCGTTTGCCTCCCTGCGGCAGATTGTGGCGATGGGGTTGCCGTTCGGAATCACCACGGCCCTGATCGCCGTGCAGATCTTCGGCAACAACCTCGTGGCAATCAACTATCTTGGCTCTCCGGGCATCGTGACCCTCTCGATATGTCTCTATCTGCTGATGTTTTCGATGATTATCCTCTCGGGCACTCTCGAATCGTTTCAGCCGGTGGCGGCAATCCTGAAGGGCGCTGGCGACAACAAGGGAGTCGCACTCGTGCTGGGAAGGGCTTATCTCTTCCTGACTTCGAGCCTGCTCATATTGTGCATTGTCTTGATGCTGTTTCCGCAATGGATAGCCGGAATGTTCGGCATCAGCGACCCGGCATCGGCCTCGATGATGCGGCAGGCCCTTCCGGCGTTTGCAGTCAACATCGTGCTCCATTGCGCCATATATCTCCTTATCCCGGTCTATCAGATATATTCCCACAAGGCGTTGGCATACGTCATCTCAATCGGCCAGCCGCTGCTGCCGATGCTGTGTTTCTGGGTCTTGTCGGGGATGGTGGCTAATGGAGATTCCGGAGTAAATCCGTGGTGGGGATTCGCAGCGGGCCAATTGATCGTGGCGGCCGTTCTTCTGCCTATGGCGATGGTCAAGAGAGGCGGGAGGATGCCGATAGTGCTTATCGATTCCGACAATCCCGACGAATTTTTCGACGTGTCGCTTGAGCCGAAGCTGACGGTCATGAATGATGCTCTTATCAGTGCCGACTCTTGGATGAAAGATAATGGAATCGACGACACGCTTCGGATACGCGTGCAGCTGGCCTGCGAGGAGACCGTAAAGAACATCATCGGGCATGCGCTGAAAGAGCGCGGCCATACCAACATCGACCTGTGCATCTCGTTGATGCCCGACAAGGTGAAGGCAATGATCCGCGACGAGGGCATACCCTTCAATCCCGTGGAGCAGGATCCAGGCACGGGGCTGGGGCTGATGATCATCAGGAAAATCTGCGACAGGGAGCAGTATGAGTATCTTTTCCACCAGAATCTTTTGACCATCGAATGGGACAGACCAGCGACTCAAGCTTGATGGACGTGGAGCTGAAAGACGTGGGAAATTCTCCCCTTTATTTCGGGATATTGGGGGAAAGCCGTCTCGACTTGTCCCCACGGATGCAAAGCCTTTTGGCGAGAAGACTGCTTGCTCTGTTGGTTTCGCGCCACTATGGACTGGAATCATTGCCGGAGATTGCTACCGACGGGAATGGCAAGCCATATTTTCCGAATCATCGGGATATCCATTTCAGTCTGTCGCACAGCCGCAACGTGGCCGTGGCGGTTGTGGCTTCCGCGCCGATTGGATGCGACGTGGAGCACATCTCTGACTTTGAGCTGACACCCGAATTGAAAGACTTATGCCTAAACGCAGCCGAGCAGTCGATAATCGACCGCTCGGCTGCGCCATTCGTGGAGTTCACGCGAATCTGGACCCGCAAGGAATCCATCATAAAAAGAAGCGGCCACATCCCGGACAATCCCGCGACGTGGCCTTCTGAAGATTCCGATGTAGTAACGCTCGCCTATCCCTCCTTCATCCTTTCGATAGCCCCGAGCTAAGAGCTTCGAACGTCTGCCGGTAAAAATCCAAAATTGGATTGAAAGATAAAAAAGGTATCCTCCAACAAATCAGTTGCTTGACTTGTTGGAGGATACCTTTCCTTAACGTTTTGGGAAAGCTAAGAAGGTTTAGCGTTCGGCTCGCATGGGGTTGGAGAGGAAGTCTTCGTAGGCAAGACGGATGCCGTCGGCGAGCTCGGTCTTGTAGGTCCAGCCGAGACGGGTGGCCTTCGAGACGTCGAGAAGCTTGCGCGGGGTGCCGTTGGGACGGGTGGTGTCCCAATTGATTTTCCCTTCGTATCCTACGATTTTAGCTGTCAGTTCGGTAAGCTCCTTGATGGTTAATTCCTTGCCTGTACCGGCATTGACTGTCTCATTGCCGGAGTAGTTGTTCATCAGGAAGACACAGAGATTGGCGAGGTCGTCAACGTAAAGGAATTCGCGGAGCGGACTGCCGTCGCCCCAGCAGGTCACCTCCTTCAGTCCCTGCTCCTTTGCTTCATGGAAACGACGGATAAGGGCCGGAAGCACGTGGGAGTGCTCGGGATGGTAGTTGTCGTTGGGTCCGTAGAGGTTGGTAGGCATCACGGAGATGTAATCCGTGCCATACTGGCGGTTGAGGTACTCGCAGTATTTCAGTCCGGAGATTTTGGCGAGGGCATAAGCCTCGTTGGTTTGCTCCAGCGAGGATGTCAGCAGGCACGATTCCGGCATAGGCTGCGGAGCCATGCGCGGATAGATGCAGGAGGAGCCAAGAAACTCCAGTTTCTTGCAGCCGTTGCGCCATGCAGCGTTTATGACGTTCATTTCCAGCATCATGTTGTCGTACATGAAATCGGCCAGATGGTCTTGGTTGGCGATGATACCCCCGACTTTGGCTGCTGCGAGGAACACGTATTCAGGGCGCTCGGCTGCGAAGAAGTCATTGACGGCCTTCTGGTTGATCAAGTCGAGCTCACTGTGTGTGCGGGTTATTATGTTGGTGTAGCCCTGTCGCTCTAATTCTCGGACAATGGCAGAGCCAACCATCCCTCGATGGCCGGCGACGAATATTTTTGAATTTTTTTCCATAATCAATAAAGGAATTCAAAAGACTCCATATTATAACAATTTGCTATTCAATGTTATTAAGGCATTTTTCTAACATGGGAAGCAAAATGGGTAAATCCTCGCTATATACGTTGTATAATTGTTCGGGTTCGATTTGATAATAACCATGTACAAGAATATGTCTCATTGCAATTATATGCCTCCATGGAATTTCCGGATATCGTGCCTTGAACATCTCCGTGAGCTTATATGCCGCTTCTCCCACGATTTCTATATTCTTCACAACAGCGAAAAACAGCATGGGATCTTTTTCCAACGCGTCAATTGCCCGACCCTCCATGAAGCTGTTGACTCTATGAATGGCATCAAGCATATGGCTGATACGCGACGGATTCCTAACTTCCTCTCTCATAAATCAGTATCTTATATTTGTCGATTTCCCGGCGCACTTCCGGATATAGTGCGCCGACAGGCACAAGATCAACATTACGGTTAAGAAGCTTTTGAAGACCCAGTAGAATGTCGGCATGGCGCAATAGGCCGACCTTGGCAGACTTGTCGAAGGAGACGAGGATATCTATATCGCTGTCAGAGCGTTGCTCCCCTCTCGCGAAAGAACCGAACAGCCAAGCTTCCGTCACAGGTTGTGATGACAGATAGTTTTTTATTTTATTTAGGTCAAGCGTTACCATATGCTCTTTTTATCTTCGAATGCAAAGTTAACCACTATTGTTTAGATTTACAAATCAAAAAAACCTCGGCCTGCCTTTTCATATTATAAAACGATTCTCCGATACCCTTAGTCCTTCATACTTGATACTTTGAAATAAGCCCTAAGGGCTTATTTCACAATTCCTTTTTCGAGGTATTCGGCGAGGTTGGTCTTGACTTGTTCTCCGGCACGCTCGACGGCCACTTTGGCCATGTCGGCATCGACCATGAGGTTGACGAGCTGCTCGAAGCTTGTCTTTTTCGTCGGGTCCCAGCCAAGCTCTTGCTTGGCTTTGGTCGGGTCGCCCCAGAGGTTGACCACGTCCGTAGGACGGTAGAAATCGGGCGACACCTCGATCACGACTTTTCCGGTCTTGCAGTCGATTCCTTTCTCGTTCTCACCTTCTCCCTCGAAGACGAGGTCGATTCCGGCACGTTTGAAGGCCAATAGGCAGAACTCGCGCACGGAGTGCTGTTCACCCGTGGCGATTACGAAATCCTGCGGCTTCGGTTGCTGGAGGATGAGCCACATACATTCCACATAGTCCTTTGCGTAACCCCAGTCGCGGATCGAGGAGAGGTTGCCGAGATAGAGCTTCTCTTGTTTGCCTTGGGCGATGCGTGCGGCGGCGAGGGTGATCTTGCGAGTCACAAAGGTCTCTCCCCTGCGCTCAGACTCGTGGTTGAAGAGGATGCCGGAGCAGCAGTACATGTTATAGGCCTCGCGGTACTCCTTTACAATCCAGAAACCGTAGAGCTTGGCCACGGCGTATGGGCTGTAGGGATGGAACGGTGTCTTTTCGTTCTGAGGCACTTCCTCCACCTTGCCGTAAAGCTCGGAAGTGGAAGCTTGATAGATGCGGCACGTGTCGGCCAGTCCGCAGAGGCGCACGGCCTCAAGGATGCGCAGCACGCCGGTGGCGTCGACGTCGGCGGTGAACTCCGGTGAGTCGAACGACACCTACACATGGCTCTGCGCGGCGAGATTGTAGATTTCGTCGGGGCGTATCTTGCTGACCACCTGCATGATCGACATCGAGTCGCCGAGGTCGGCGTAATGGAGGTGGAAATTGGGGTGGCCTTCGAGATGGGCTATACGTTCGCGGAAATCCACGGAGGAGCGACGGATCGTGCCGTGCACGTCGTAACCTTTTTCAAGGAGCAGTTCGGCAAGAAACGAGCCGTCCTGACCCGTTATGCCGGTAATAAGAGCTGTTTTCATTTTTATGTTGGGGTTTTGGTTGTTAGTCCCGTTTGGAGGGGAACACGGCCCTTGGCCGTGTCACGGTAATGCCATCCGGCGGTAAATTCTGTTGTCGGTTTTCTTTTGTTCCGATTTGGAAAAATTTTGTTTTGTTTTGAAAAATTAAAGTGTTTTTGTTTTGAAAATTTTGTTCCGATTTGAATTTGTTTTGTTCAGATTTTAAAAATTAAAGTGTTTTGGTTTGAAAAATTTTGTTTTGATTTTGTCGGATTTTGAGAATTATGGCTTTTTAAGGATTGTCGGTAATAATCAGTTTGTCCATAAAAACTTAACGCTTATAGTCCATAATAATTATGCAAGAGGGGCGGACTTCACAGCCCGCCCCTCTCAGATATATAAAAAGAATTGTATCGCTTTGGTGTCAGGATTACGGATAGACAATCCCGGCTATTACAACCCGAGCAGGACTCCCGGAAGATCAGCCCGGGCCAGCAGATGGTTACATGAGGAAATGTTCATATTGAATGACAGCGACCTGAGACCCACCATCTCTCCGATTTTTCCCAGCCAGTTGGATACCCTGTATTTAAGTGCCCTGTTCAGTTTTATTAGGGGTAAAGTCTTCAATGGGAACAGGGAATCCCAATGTCGGCTCTCATACTTGTTCAGGATTGCCAAGGCCCGGGAGTCAAGTCTCAGGGTTATTTCTTTCCCGTTGCCGCGTCGCCGGTATTTAAGCACATCACCGTTAAGATTCCCCGTCGTGAGGGCCATTATGTCTGTCAGCTCCATTCCACGGCAGTAAAACCCGAACATGAACATGTCGCGGGCCAGATCAAGATTTTCGGATTTGGACAAATCAAGATTCGCAATCTTTAAGAGTGTTTCCCGGCTGAGACAGGCATTTTCGTTGCCAGTCGTGTCTAACGAGACCTTGGTATTCACATTCCTGAACATGTCTTTATCAAACACTGCAATGCCTTCCTTTACGGCGTGACTTATCCCGGCGCGGAGTGTCGCAGGTAGAACGACTGGGTACTGTCGGCCACCCCGTTGTCTTTGAGCCATCCGGCGTAATCCTCTATGAAATTATGGTTTATATCGGTCAATGGCACATCTTCATCTCCAAGGAAACGTTTCAGGCTGTTAGCTGTACTTTTGTACGAGTCCGACGTGCTTTCACGACCTTCAGACAACATTTTACGGGACAGGAGGCTGAATAGTTCCGGCAATGACTCAGGCTTCATGTCTGTCTCTTCAGAGACAGCGTATTTGCTGCCGACTTTTTTGTACTTGAAGAACGGAATGAGATCCTTCTTCAAAGTGGCGACATCCGTGTCCCAGATAAAATCCTCGGCAATCCGGGTATCGAGCCTGTCATTGGCTATTGCAGACTTCAATCGCTCGGAAACATCATCGACACTAAACGGCGAGCCGTTGTTACGGAGTTTGTCAATAATTAAATAGGCGTTGTAGACGTATGGAAGCAATTCCTCACGCAAATCCCGGAAGTGTGCGCCTTTTGGCACGGAAACACCGATATTGACACTCCTGTGCTGCGAACGCACAGTGCCGTCATCCATCGGTTCCCGCTCAACAATGCTAAGATAAACCTTCCCGGGCTTATCAGGATGCAGTTTGCTCCTCGCCTCCTGTATTTTCAACGTAATCAGATACATCTGGTTATAAGGAATAGTCTATAGGGCTACAGTAAACCAAATACAAGCTCCAGTCTGGACTTTGGCGATTGTGTTAATATAGGTGTAATAACACATTCCGTTTTTAGCTCACCCATTAGGTCGTTTCGAACCTCGAATAATTCCATACCACACACCAATGGTTGATGCATCCATAATCCTGATTTTGGTTGTAGGTGCGAGATTATTCGATGCGGGTGTCGAGTGAAACGGTGGAGTTCTTGTAGCCGAGGACTTCATTACACTTGGCACAATACAGTATTTCTTGTATTCTGGCGGGATATTTTATGCCGTCTTCATAAATTATGTTGACTGTCCCACATTTGGTGCAAACTATCTTGTCCCCAATAATTCGTTTATCCATAATAGTAAATGTTACATTTTGAGGTAAATGATTAATTTGAGAAAAGTTTTGTTTTGATTGAATCCCATGTGAAAAGTATAGGGAATTCTATTAGGACGTTGTAGAGTCTACCCCAAAGCCCTTTCTCATGGAATAGGCGGTAGAAGGCCCGGAGATTGTATCGGTTGACCCATTTTGGATAGTAGTTTATGCCATTTGCTGTCTGGTGGAGGAATCCTCCGCAAGTGAATGCAATTCCTTTGTAGCCCGCATTTTTCAAATCGAGAGCAAACTGTTCCTGCAATGGAGAACCCATTCCAATGACAGCAAAATCGCATTTTGACTGAATTATATCTGTAATAGCTTTTTTCCTGTCATCATTGTCAATGAAATAACCGTTACGATATCCAGCAATATTCATCTTTGGATAGTTTTTATGGAACTGTTTGACAGTCTCCTCAAGCACCTCCTGCTTTGTTCCTAAGAAATAGATGTTTCTGTCTGTCGCGGATTTGTTTAGATATGAGAACAAATCGACAGCCATTCCTGACATATCGAAACTGAGGCGCGGTACACGCTTTCCCCACAGCAGACGGATTAACCAGCACATGGTCATGCCATCGACAAACAGACCATCCATTGACTCATACAAATCCTTATAACGGCGTACGAGATGATAGGAATATGGATTAACACACGTGTTAACCCGCCCCTCTCCCGTAGCGAAAGTACCGTCGGGATATGTCAAGGCAGAGTCTGCGATTTTTCGCACAAACTCACGGTTGTTCATAAAATCAGGATAAATAAATTATGTGGTAAAATGTGAAATCAGATGACGATAGAAAAGATGCCCTTTGCGATAAGGGTCTCCGACACTATCACTGCTGCCAAACTCAGGCATATATTCGTTGCTCTTCAGGGGCAACGGGAGTGTGGAGAACATGATTTTATTCTCAAACGGCAAGGAATCAAAATCTATAATATCCCTCTCTGTGCATAGATTCTGCTGCATCCCCACAACAAGAAGGTTGTCAAAGTTAACTCGGGCGGCACGCCTGTACCATTTCTCCGCCGCTTCTTTTTCGGAATGATAGTGTAGAAAATGGATTTCGACTTTGCTACCGAGGAGTCCTATCGGATACCAATGACTCCATGCAGCCCGTCTTTCGTCTCCGATAGGGTATTTTGAGTTCTCGACAAATTCGATTCTCGCATCCGTCAGATAGTATTTGAGGTTAGAAAGGAGCTCAATGTAATCCGGATACATGAAATACAAGCCAAGAGTTGGAGAATTGTATTCCATACCGATATCCTGCATTATACGACCTGCGAAACAATTAGAGCTTATTATTGATAACTTATTGATATTGTAGTTTTTACCCCCCCCGAAATCAAGATTTAAAAGACATTCTTTCAACGGGTTTATCAATGGCTTCCTCTTTACGTCACATACAAAATGCACATAGGAGAGATAAGCCGCTTTAGCTGATTTATAGATGAAGTTGTCTTTTATGCTCATTTCAAATTAGATTTCAAGTAATCCATTGTATTTTTTCGCTCTCGGCCTATCGCTGCATTTACCGGTACATAATCAATTCTCTCCTCCAAAATTTCATTTATATCTTCGGCCTGTTCTGCTATCCTTGAGCTAAGATTGAATTGTTTCAATAAAAATGAGAGTTTGTTGCTGTTCATCCCTCTGACGATCACAGCGAATGACTTGTTGAACTTGAGCGACATCACTGCTCCGTGAAAAGTGTCAGTTACTATGCAGCGAGCCTTTCTGAAATAGCCGAGCACTTCAAACGGATGGGGTGTCACCACCTCGTCAACCCAGTCGAAATAATTGGCAATAGCTACAATTTTCAGATTATTCTTTTGGGCGTAGTCTGTTATCGCTTTAACCTCTTTGAGATTGTTCATTCTTCCGGGATATGTATAGACAAGCAGGTACTCATCTTTTATATTGGGAAGTCTGACCTCATTGTCAAATCCATAGGCTATGACAGGGTCAACATTCAGATTCGGTTTTATGTCGGTCAGAGAAGTGACAATATCAACGCTGTTCATGTCTCTGACTGAAATTGCATCCATTCTCGCCATAAGCTCTCCGACTCGGCGGTCTATGCCAAGCTCTTTCAGCTTCTGCAAGGTTGTGGCACCGAAACAACCGGCATAGCTGATAACCCTGTCGGAATTCAATCCCTCTCCAAACAACTGGGTCGAAAATCCGAACCATGTCGTTTGTGCAACATTGAAAACCTCATCACTGCCAATCACCACTACATCAAAGTGAGTGTCATTATGTCCCGGCATCACACCAAGCTCCGGCTTGAATTCATTGTCAAAACGCTTATGAAGCCTAAGTGTACATTGAAGCTGTCTAAAAGGATGTTTAACTTTTAGCCTTTTGAGCATGAGTCTAACCTTATGCAACTTGCTGATTTTGTATTGTGGAAGCTGCTCACCCGGAACGATGTTGACAAACTCAACGTCATGTCCAAGGCTCTCGATTAATGATTTAAGCCCGTATGCCTGTAGGAACGAACCGTAGTTCGTTATCTGCTGCATAGACAATATGCCCACCTTCATAAACTTCTTATTTTATTGATTGCTGATTTGATTGGCCAGAACAATCCAGTCTTGATAAGGGTATCACGCAAACGATTTTTCAGCCCTGTACTCACAAGAGAGTACTGATTATTAATCTTTTCTAAAGAAAGTTCCGGATTATTGAATGACTCAATCAATTCGTTGCGGTATGATGGTCTTTTGGAAGAGCCGACAAGATTATGATTCAGTTTTGTCGCCTCATTTAAGTCCCGTTTTTCAATAAAGCAATCTGTTAGATTCTCCACAATAGCCTTCCCCGAATCCGAATTTATCAAGATTAGAGAGACCCCTTTTGTCACATCATGTCTGAACGGTTTACCCGATGCTCCTATTCCCCAAAAATCTGCAATCGTTATATCCCCGACTCTCGCCAAACCATTAAAATGACAGTCATAGCAGGATTCACGGAATATGGCCGCTTTTTCGAAGGCAGACATATATAGATTGGGAACTCCGACGAGTGTTCCAAGCCGACAATTCTCTCCCGTCGCGGATGGGGCATAGCCCCATCCGCGACGATTTCGGAATTCGAAACCTGTCGCTGAGGCATATTTACTATATCCGGATTTAAGTTTGTCTATATAGTTGATAAAAAGAGCGTTTGACGGAACACCGTGACACACAATATCCACCGTCACAAGTTTTTCATAAGGCTTTATCAGGAATGATCTTAGTCCGGCAATCTGACAAGGAGTGCCTGTGAACAGTACATACCGTCCGTTTCGCAAAGCTTGTCGAGCCTCGACAAATGTCTGTTCGATATCACTTTGCAGATATTTGGACCCTCGTAACGCGGGCAGTTTATCCCAACTCTCACAACTGATGTGGGCACATTTGAAGCCATTACGCCATACCGCGCCAAACACAACCCCGCCTCGGTCAAGCACCCATCCGGCAATGGCCGAAAACGCACCGCCCGAACTGCTTTCAGTCCGGGTTTTATTGTCCCAAAAGGCATATACATCCGTAACCTCGGGATGTTTAAGATTGACTCCGTTGACAATAGGACAAGCCTTTTCACAAAGTTTACATTCTACGCACTTTTTCTCATTGACTTCGGGCATAAGAAATCCTGAAGGGTCAGGTGATACACATATAGCGTCATGCGGACATATATTGGCACAGGCTGAACATCCCGTGCATGTTTCTTTTGTGGCAAGTACAGGCATTATCTCAGAGAATTAATCAATTTGCGATAGTTATTCTTAAAGATTGTGAAATTGAAGCAGTTCATATAAATCTCCCGGCCCTCACTTGACATCTTATCCAAATCTAATTGTTTTAGATTAGGAAGATTATTAAGTACAGCTATAAGAGAATCCCACTCATTTGTCACAATACCATTCTTACTGTCTTGAACTATCTCGATGTTGCCTCCGACATTGTTGCATATAGCAGGGAGTCCTGTCTTGGCAGCCTCGATAAGAGAGATTGGCAATCCCTCATGTTTGGAGAACAGCATCATGAAGTCACAATTCTGCATTAATTCAGGAATGTCGTTTCTGAATCCCAAAGCGTGAAACTGTGTGCTGCCCTTGCAAAGATTTTCAAACTCCTCGTATTGCGGACCGGTTCCGGCAAACATAATTTTGATGCGAGGGTCAAGCTTGCCTTTCAGATGGTTTACAATTTCAATCTGCCGTTTGACGGAATTTATCCGGGCCGGATAAAGAATGGTAATATTATCCGGATCAAATTTCTTTGTCCGCGGCACACATGGAGATGTCTCACGGACGCAATTGTGTATTTTCGTTATATTGGTTCTCGGCACTCCGAAATAACCCGTAAGATTTCTGATTCCGGCATCCGATATGGCTACGATATTCTTCGGAAAAAGTGACAGCCGCTTGTTTCCGTAAAGCTCATTGTGATGGACATAGGCACACTTCAAGTTCAATCCGGGAATATGTCCGAGCAAGCACATAAGAGGGAGTAACCTTCGTTCATGAATAATTACTACAGAATTGCGGAACATAAAAGGATTCCTTAATCTTAGATAATCACCCTCGGATATACCCAAATTGCCATTAACCTTATCGTATGGAATATTGCCGACAATCTTGGCGTCAAAACCATCTTTCAACGCCTCATGTATGTCAATCAATACACGCTGAATCCCGGTGACTTTATAAAGTTCAGTATTTAATTGGAAAACTCTAGTCTTATCCATTTATATTTTCAGACAGATTTCTTATTATCTTAGCCGGATTTCCGGCCACAATACAATTTGACGGCACATCTTTTGTCACTACGGAACCTGCGCCGATAATCACATTATCACCGATATTTACCGGATTCATTATGACCGCTCCTGCACCGATGTAAACATTGTTGCCTATGGTGCAATTGTCTGTGTCGGCATCGGGCGTTTTCTTTCCGATAAGCACCATCGGCAGAATCGTCAGGTTACGGCCTATACTCTTCACCGAATCAATCCTGCGATAGCCATGATGCACGATATGAAGCCCCGGTCCCACACAGTTCGGCTTTATATACAACTGATGCTTCAGATTCATCCGTCTCCACTTGATGAAGTGCCATAACCGGAACAACCTATCCCACGGCTTTTGAGCTTTGTTGGTATAATATTCCAAATATCGGAGATTACGGACATAGGCGAACATCGTCCCATTCTCACTCCATGAAAATTTAGCCAACAGAGGATATTTGAATCCAAAAGCGTTATGGTCGGCTTTCAGATAATTCGTTAAATCCTTTTTATTCGTTATCATCAACATATTATAACCTTATTCAAGCATTCCATTAAATAAGGAAACAAATTCTTCTTTTGCTCCGGGCTTATATGTGTTCTTTATTTCTGTCAGGTTTGATGCCTTTAACATTGCATCCGCTAATTCGTACGAGTTCTCAGGCGAAGCAAGATATCCGTTTTCTCCATCCGATATTATACGGGATATAATGGGAATGCATGATATAGCCGCACAGGGCCTACCCAAAAATAAAGCCTCAATCAAGGCATTCGGAAGGCCTTCATATCTTGATGACAATACAAAAACAGTACAGTTTCTCACATAAGGGTATGGATTTTCTTTAAATCCAGTGAAAAAGACCTTTTCTGACAATCTATATTCTTCAACCATTTGTTTCAAAAGGCCAAAGACTCTCCCATTATCATGTGATGTGTCTCCAATGAGGAACAGCTCGGAATTGGGAATTTTTTTTGACACCAATGCATAAGCATCTATAAGTATGTCAAACCCTTTCTGATACGCAAACCTACCGACAGCAACATACCTAACTTTATCATCTATCGGAAAAGGCGATGACTCTCCGGCTTTTTTTCTGATAGTACATTCATCTATGGGGTTATATATTGTATGTATTTTATTTTTTTTAATTCCGATACTGACAAGCTCATCTTCCATCTCTTCTGTCTGTGATATTACAACATCAGCTTTTTTATAAACAAGAGCAAGCGTTAGGCGCTTCAGAGATGGTATCGTATAAAGATAATTCTCATTTCGAACCACAAACCTTATCCCTCTAAAAAAAGGAGACAGCATCAGTATTCTTTGATTCAGGTGCATTGCTGATGCAAATACCACATTAGGTCTTGTTTCTTTAATTTTAAAGTATATATTCTTAAGCAGTCCTATTTGCGACTTTGCAATGATTTCGGATTGCCTCACTTTGGATGGATAAAATTTATTAATCCTATTTTCACCGCCAAAACTTATCGTACAGAATTCGACATCCCATCCGTCGTCCAAAAGCATTTTTGCAATTTCAATCTGTACGCGCTCAGCTCCGCCCAAACCATTCTGTATAAATATCAATACTGACTTTTTAGCACTCATAGTGTCTATAAAATTGGCTTATATTTGACAAACGGCATGAGTACAAAGACCCACAAAATTATTGACACCCCGTTAGGAGAAGTAAAATATGTTTCGGTCAAACCTGTTGCAATGAGAGCCAGCATAAAAGGCAGATAAGATCCTATGCTTTTAAAACAGCGTGTCATTACAGTCATAAATCCTACACAAAAGAACGAAGCCAACAAAACTCCACCCTTTGTTATCATGTCAAGATAAGTTGAATCCAACGGTGCGTCATCCTCTATCGGTGCTCCGACCAACCATTCCTTCTGCGTATATTCTTTTGTAAATTTTACAATATAGTAGAGTCGTCCGCTTGCCGCCTCGTTTATTTCTTTGTTGTCGTCCATATTTGCAGCCAAAAAGAAAGTCCCTATAAAAAATAGTATCGGGACAGGCGCGATAAACCATTTCATCCAATTGCGGATAAAACCAAACCAATATGCTATTGCCACTATATCAACGACTATAATTCCATAAAACGCAGTACGACACCCTGTGATATAGTATGCAAGATATCCAAAAGTCAATGAAAACACAACATACGCCGTCTTTCGATTATTCTTCATAACTATATACAAGAGCATCATAAGGAAAAGGACTAAGCCACCTATCCGATTTGTGTTCCCGGTGCCCAAGTCATAAACATATCGGGATACTTTTATAGCGAATACAGAATCATTGTCAACAAACCCTAATAACAATACTTCTATCTGAAAGACGAGTTCTACACATAGTACAGTAACACCTATCTTTGCCAGATTCTTTAACGGAATTTTAAGATAGTCAATCTGATAAACCATAGCCATCATTACCCATACCACCAGAAGCCGTCGGGCAACTAATGAAATCAATAAGAAAAGCATGAGGAACACCTTGAATCTGTCCCATTTAACCCAGTCAAATGACAACAATAATGCACCAGCTATTATGTATCGGAATAACGCTGCCGCTGGTTCTATTTTCCATGAAATAAAATTCATGCAACATGCGGCTATATAGGCCATATATACAAGCAATACAGGATATGACGCAACCTTATGCCAATTATTGCCTATTTTACTGCAATATGTATATGGTGACTGCATATGGTTCAGTTTATCGATCTGATAAGATTCTCGATGTTAACTGCGACGTTTTCTTCGCTATATTCGGCGACCGAGTTGACTCCCTGGAATTGTAAATTCGTTCTCAAAGAATCGTTATTTATTAATTCTTTAATTTTAAACGCCAATTCATCTACATTATCCGGAGTACATATCAATCCGTTTATATTGTTACAAACTGCTTCCGTCTGCCTCCCTTTATAGTCGCATGCAACAACGGCGCAGCCTTGGCTCATAGCCTCGACCATTACCAATCCCCAGCCTTCATAGCGCGATGAAAGCACGAAAATCGAGGCTTTATGGTATTCTTCTTTGACATTTGGTGTATAGCTGACGAATTCGATTGATTCGGACGCAGTACCAGCAAATTTTTTAAGCATATCTATAGTTGAGGCATCTCCGGTTCCTACAACTCTTAGTTTCCAGTCTGGACAATACTTGGCAACCTCTCTCCATGCCTTCATTAAAACATCAAAACCTTTCACATACCACTGGTCTATCCGCCCTACCGCGAGTACTATTTTTTCTTTTTTCGGAACTGTGGCAACCGGCTGCAAGAAAAGCGGATTATGAAGGACTTCGACATTATGTATTCCCTTTTTGTTCAGAATCTTCTTATCCGGATGGGTCAGTACGGTCACTTTATCAAAAAAACGGTTGTCTATAAACTTATTCCGCCACTGTTTCCATGCAAATCCATGCCCTTTGGGGCGTTCATATGCATTATGGTCTGTTTGGATTAACTTTACCTTGTATTTTGCAAAGCATCTTCCCAACAAAACCGAATACGGATAATAATACAGCACATTCATGATTACATCAGGCTGCTCATTGTCAATATACAACCGTATCTGATTGAATATTCTTACGGGATTTAATACTTTCGCCTTTAACCGTTGGAATATCGAACGGCTCTTTAGTCTATAAAAATTCAATTGAACCAGACTGACAGCCCTATCCGTATCATATGTTTGCTGGCCGCGCAACCCTGTCATTATAGTTACCGAGTTTCCGCGACGGCTCAAACCGTTTGCCCAACTAGCAGCCACTCTTTCAGCTCCGCCACCTGTCAACGAATGTACTATTATTAAAATTTTCATAAATCTTCAAAACTGATATCTCCCAACAGTCCCAACGGGAACGGAATCTCTCCGTTTATTTTATAAAAGTTCCAAATTTCCTGTTCAAGCAATGGATTATCTATTCTGATGCATCCTGACCTGACTGGTCTTGCAGGGACTCCAGCAAAAAAAGTTGCTATTTCTTGACCTGAATAATCGTGATTGAGAAGGCTTCCGCTTGCAACTATCGAATAGTCAGGCAATTTACCCCCATTATTGTCGACGAATTGCAAATCCAACAATGTTTTCCTATAAATATTTCTTTTTTTAGAGGTAAAATTTCACCACGTTTAAAATCGGCAACGAAATGGAAATTTGTATCCATAACCTGACTGCGGTGTACAATCCAGCTGTTATCGCCTATCACTATTTTTTTAAAACAAGAAATATTGCAGGCATCTGTTATCTTAAACCCTCTGCCCAATTCCAAAACAGCACCAAATCCTATCCTCAGCTTGTTCCCGGTTCCTATCACCCCCTCGCCATTGAATATTATCGTGCCTTGGTTTAATATTTCCGACTGTACCGACATATTCTGCGGTGCACCGCTGGCAGAATAATTGAATTTGACCATACCGGTTTTCAACGGACACCGAAAAACAATCTTTCCTGAAAGAGAATATATATGGTTCATCCGAAAAATGGAGTTATGGCATGGTGTCGGCATAACAAATAAGGAAACCGGGGATTCCGTTGATATTTAAAGTACCACCCATAAATTATCAG
>VSPO01000060.1 GCA_009775375.1 Muribaculaceae bacterium
TATTTTGTTGGAAATCAATAATATGGATATGTTTTACAGCATAAATTTCTAATTCAGATTTTTAACGAACTATTGGTCTTAGATACCATCATCCCGACTACTATGATAGAATCATACGGTATTGTAAAAAATCCAGCATTCAATTTGACACCAAGAATGATGACTATCATATATTCGAAAAAGCCTATTCCGTACTTTCTTCCTTCAATGAGTCTGGCACTATTATGAACACCGTTAGATTTAGGCTTTGCCCCGGGGCTCATATACACAAATCTAATGGCATTACTTATTTTGAAACCCCAACCTCAAAAAAAATCCTGTCAGGATGGGGACGCATTCTGACAACATTGAATGAGCCAAGGACAGGGAACGAAATCGTCGAGGTTATGTCAACAGGACTAATCAAATATTTCAATAAAAATGAAATCTATGACAATGTACTGTCATATCTAATACACACATTATTCAGAGGCAATGTCATTGAGACCATATAATCATTCTCTCACGCAGACACGGTTGCTAAAGCTGAAAAGAAGTTGTTGTCGAGGCACGGCAGAAGACCAGACAATAGAGATGACTCCCAGTGGATATACAGACCTACCGAAATCCCTCCTCCCATGCGTAGCGTGGCATTGTGTCCGAAAGTGGTCATAACCGAGGGCAATCTTCTGACCGTTACAAACGTTGGGAACTCCTCTTATATAGAGGAGGAACTCTACTGCGCCGGAGAATTGATATTCTCAACCATCCTCGACCATGACCTGGCAACACAATTGCCGGCCCTTGAATCGACTAAAGAATACTCGCTGGTCCTTACAATCAACGGAGTCCGCTGGCAAGGTCATTTCGCAAAGGATTGACCAATCATAAAAAGAATATATAGATACAATTCTATATCAAGATCAATCAACTTTTTATTAACTAAGGGAGTGTTTGAATTCAAACACTCCCTTAGACAATCACCGGTTACTCATGAAGGAGCCTATCAAAAAACTACGGTCGGTAGAAATCCATGGATTCAAAGAAAACCCCAAGTCAAAGAAGCTTTTCTTTCACTTGGGGGATATAAGCATATCCATTGACCCAAAACATGGCAACATTATCCTGGAATGGGATGGCAACACATACAACGACCACTCGCTGTCAACACGTCATCTTCCCGATGGAACCACAAGATTGATTGTTATACCTGCTTCTCCTGGCCAACCGGACACTATCCATCAGTCCGCGACAACAACTGATTCTATCAAAACATTAGTCATCACCTCCAATGCCGAAAAAGAGCGGAGGAAGAGACTTCGCATAGAGTTGATGGACGCGTATAAGCAAGATGCGTCTACGACACTGGATAAAGTCATTTCTGAATCCAAGATCTATAACCGGCTTCTGGAACACATTGCGAATAACCAGATTTTAAAGTATGATTCACCCCTTTGGGAGGACTTGGAGCGCATAGTGCTCCGGGCTTCTCCTGAATTCAAAAAGAATCTTCAAATTCTGACGCTAAACAAGATTTCATCAATTGAGTTTCACACCGCGATCTTGATAAGGTGTCATCTCAAACCATCCCAAATGGCTGCTTTGCTTGGGATATCAAAAGGAACGATAGTATCGCGACGGGAAACATTATGCACCAAGATTTTCGATGAGAAATTAGGAACAAAAGCCACCGATGCAATAATCCGGCTTCTCTGACCCGTCAACAAAGTAAGGCAAATTGCCGTACCCAAGTATTTTTATCCAAATTATATTATTGATTTAATGAAATTTACAAGCAATAATGTCTTATACATGTGACATGGTTTAAAAATCCGTACTTTTTCCGTACTGATTTTGTTGCATATTGACAAATTTTATTATAATTTTGATGCGGATCCACTAACAACAAGCTTGTTGAAATAAACTCAATGTTTAACACTCAAAAATCCCTTGAGTAACTAAAAAACAGATCAATGAAAAAATTATCATTTTTGGCATTAGACATGCTACAGAAAGAAAAAATCGCCTCTCTTAGAGGTGGTTCCTCAGCCGGGGGTAAAAAATGTGGTTGTGTATGCTTCGGCCCCATAGAAGAGACTACCCCCTCCACTCCCCCTCCAGATCCTGATGGAGGAGACGGAGGCGAAACAGACTCCTCCGATTCGAGTTGCGCCGATTGTGGAGCACAAAATGCGTATCGCGTTCTAAATTGACTCGTATTCAAGTGATTCTGTAACAAAACATGGCCGCTCGTTTAAAGATACTAAGTGTATTGGCACTTGTATTGCATGCCGCGTCAATCATGGCGCAGCATGCAAACGAGCGGCTTGACTCCATCATCAATTCCCTTGAATTGAAGGAGGTGGTCGTAACAGCGAAAAAGATCAGGCAATCCGGCGACACAATCTCATACTCGGCCGCGACATACCGGGGCAAGAATGACAAGACTCTGGAAGACCTCTTGCGCAAGATGCCGGGAATCGAAGTGAAGGCCGACGGGCAAATCACATTCAACGGACAGTGGATAAACGAGTTTTATATCGAAGGGCTCGATATGCTCGGCGGCAATTACGGAGTGGCGACAAGGAACATCGATGCCCGCGACATCGGTACAGTCCAAGTCCTGCAAAACCATCAGGACGTCAAATTGCTCCGGGGAGTGAAGAGCGGCAACGCTCCGGCAATGAACATCAAGCTGAAACAAAATGCTCTCGGCATCTGGACATCCACGCTTCAGGCGGCATTCGGCAGCCAGCCCGACTTGTCGTGGGACGCCTCCGCCTCCCTGATGAATTTCAGGCGAAAGGCGCAGAACATCTCGGTCTATAAGACAAACAACACCGGCAATGACCTTCGGGCAGATGTCGGAGCCCCCCGGACATTAAATCCGGCATACGGGACGGGCATATTGTTTCCAAACCAACCGGCTCTGGACAACAGGTATGCCTACCGCAATGATTCACACAGCCTGTCGGTCAACCAGCTTTTCAAGCTTGACGAGGACCGGACCATGTCGTTCAACCTTAACTACCTTTATGACAAGGAGAGGCGCGACGCAACGGAGCAGACCGTATATCTCGCCGACAGCATATCCCGGTATGTCGTGGATGAATCCAACAGGGTCGGCATGCGCCAGCATTCGGCAGGGGCGCATGCCGTATTCAAGCATAACGGCAAAAAACGCTATCTGAAGAACACATTCGCCGCGAACGTCTCGTTCCCTCATGGCAACGGAACAATCAACGATCTCATTCATCAAAAGTTTTCAGGCAGTTCGGTCAACGTCGACGATATGCTGAAAATCAATTACCAGACGGCGCATGGGGGAATCGGAGACGCCACGCTGCATATAAACTACAACGAGAAACACGGGGAGCTGCGTCTGCCTGAGAAAGAGATGTGCCAGACGGTGAGGCAACGGAAATTCACTGCCGACGGATCCTCCTCAATAATCGCTGTGGCCATACCTCATTTTATGTTCAACCTTAACGGGGGATTCAACGCACGATGGCAACAGGCCAGGACCGCATTGGATCTGTCGCAGGACCCGGATTCGGGGAATCAACGCACATGGCAAATCGGAGCACACCTCAATCCCAAGTTCTTCCTGCATTACGGACAGCGTTTCCAGTGGATGATATACGTGCCCGTCGGCCTCGAATACTATACATCGGCCGACGGAACTTGGAAATATGACAAGACCTTCCTCTCGATCAAGCCTTACATGAACGTCACGTTCAAACCGTCTGAACGTGTGTCAATTATGCTGACCTCGACATGCGAGGAATCCACCCCGGCCCCACTCTCCCTCATGGCAGCACGCCGGTTCATTGATTATCGCACCGCCATCTCCAATCCCCGCCGTCTTGAATCAAAAGTCGGCAGAACCGTGAAGACATCTCTCAACGCAGGCTACACGAGCGTGCTCGACATGCTGTTCGGAGGCCTGACCCTGACACATGCCTACGTCCGCAACCCCCTCTCAAAGGGGTATGACATAGCCGACGGCGTCGTGGAATACGAACTGTTGCCATACGCCACAAACAGCAATATCTGGCAGGGCGACCAGACCTTTTCAAAAGGTTTTTTCCGCTGGAACTCCAAAATAAGCGAGTCTTTCAGCATAGGGACGAGCCAAAGCGAATACTACGTGGACGACGACCTGCAAAGGGGCCGGAGCAATTACCTGCGTGCGAGGATTTCGTATAACGCCTCGTTTACCCGATGGATAACATTCGACACCACGAATGAATTCTCGCTGTCGAAGACATTTACAAACGGAATATCAAACGGAGAGGCGAAGCACACGTTCACGAGCATCACCTCATTCACGGTATGGCCATGCAAGCGGTTGAGCCTTAAGCCGTCGGTCATGTATTATTACAACGACTACACGACAAGCAACAGGAGCAACACATTCCTCAACTGCAACATCGAATATACGCTCGGCGACACAGTGCAGTCGATCGACAACGGGATCATCCGCCACACTAGCCGGTATCGTCTCCGGGGCCGCACTATAATGTTCGGAGTCAGATTTAGGATAACATAAAACTTTAACATAATATAAACCACAAAACGACATCAGTATGCATAAAATTTTAATGACATTCGTATCTCTCCTGGCTTTCGTGAGTGCGGAAGTGTCCGCACAGCTATCGGTATCCTATATGATGGACACCCCCTCGTTCACGCTTGCCCACGAGGATACCGACAAGTCGCAGACCCTCGACACCTGCTATCTTACCGTGACCTATCGACTGAAATACAAGTCGTCGGAGAAGGACGACTCCCTGAGCTATGACGACCTCATGGACCTTCAGCTCGGACGGGGCTACAACGCGTTTTTCAGCCGCAATCTCCGCGACCTCGACATCAAGAACACAAAAGAGCTCAAGTCGACGATGATGTTCCAGACCATTCCCGAAAACTACGTGGGCTTCGACCTCCTCGTAAACCACGACGACTCAACGACCATCGTGACCAACCGGGTTCCCTACACTACCCAGGTGATAGAATACACCGAAAACACACCGGTACAGGCATGGACATATCTTCCCGGAGAAAAGGCAACGGTAATGGGTTATGACTGCAATGTCGCGAAAGGCAATTTCGGAGGCCGGGAATGGAAAATTTATTATACCGACGCTATCCCCCTGCCCTATGGCCCGTGGAAGCTTAACGGGGCTAAGGGGCTTATTCTAAAGGCGGAGGACGCCGGCAACAACTTTGTGTTTGAGGCCGAGGGCCTGACGCAGAAGCCGCAACCGATAATCCGCTACGACTGGAAACGTAAGGTCATGAAAAAAGATGACTGGAAACGTTTTGAGCAAGACATTTATAAGAACGCCGGCGCTTTTGTCCGCAATACCGGCGCACGAGTGCTTATCACGGACAACAGCGAAAAGGGGTTCCATAAGCTCAACGAGGAATGGTCGCAATTCTACAACCCGTTGGAGAAATAGTATGGAGATAATAACATCCGCATCCGGCAACTGCGAAAAATCCAGACTTTGATGGCGAATCATTGATTCCGGCCCCGTCTGAAATCCAACCATTTCAGACGGGGCCTCATCAAATCCCCGTCCGACATGGAGCGCAGGACGTCCCCGGCCTGCGACCCCCGTCCAGCATGGAGCGCAGGACGTCCTCGGCCTGCGGCCTACTACCGTCCAACCCGCGTCCAACCCGCGATTTCAAACCACGAAAAAACCACGAGATTATCCACGTTGACCACGCTTTTTATTTCTTCAATATCATAAAAAAAAAAAACGTGGTCGCCGTGGATAATCTCGTGTTCCCCGTGGTTTGAAACCGTGGTCGCTGTGGTTTGAAAATACCGGTCATCATTCTTAACTATTTGGGTATTTATTCCGTTAATATAGAAAAGAGCACTTCGGCTGATTCCCCGGAGGCCCCGAGGGACTTTCGCCCTCAGCCAAAACGTTACGTTCCACATTCCAACCGTAGCTGATATGAAAATCTACTGCAAAAATACCGAAAACTACGTCTCCGTAATCGGAGGCGAGAAAGTGATTGACCTTATTCCCCGTTTGCGCAGCGAGTTGCCATTCTCCCCTATCTGCGCCCGCGTCAACAATAAGACAGAAGACCTTTGCTTCCCCCTATACTCCCCGAAACAGGTGGAATTCCTCTCGGCATGTACCCCTTCCGGACATCGCGTCTACGTCCGCTCGCTCTGCATGATGCTCTATAAGGCCGTAAAGGAGATCTATCCCGACGCCACGCTCTGCATAGAGCATTCGATGTCGTCGGGCTACTTCTGCCGGCTAATCCGCGACGGCAAACCGATGGAGGTGGACCAAACCGTGGCCGACGAGCTGCTCAGCCACATGAAGAAGCTCCACGAAACCAACATCCCCTACCGCCGGAAAGAGCATCTGACAAAAGACGTGATCTCAATGTTCCGCCGCCAAGGGCTCGACGAGAAAGTGACCCTGCTCGAAACCCTCCACGAACTCTACACTACCTACTACCGCCTCGGAGACATCTCCGACACATACTACGGACCGCTCGCCCCAAGCACAGGCTTCATCGGCAATTTCGACATCCGCCCCTATAAAGACGGATTCCTCCTCTTCGCGGCCAGCCATGAGGAGACCGAAAAAATACTGGAGAAAAATCCACCGCAGGAGAAAATGTATAAAGCTTTCACCGACCAGCTGATGTTCAACCGCGTGATTCAGGTGAAAAATGTCGGCGAACTCAACATGGCCGTAAAAAACCGCCGGACGGCTGAGCTTATCAACGTGGCCGAAGCCATGCACGACAAGCTGCTCGGAAGAATCAGCGACCGTATCGCCGCCCGACGGAAAGAGGGAGGCGCGGGAATCGTGCTGATTGCCGGTCCGTCGTCATCGGGCAAGACCACCTCCACCAAACGTCTCGCCATTCAGCTGATGACCAATCTCATCGTCCCCAAGATGATCTCGCTCGACGACTATTTCGTCGACCGCGAGCATACCCCCCTCGACGAGACCGGCGACTACGACTACGAAAGCCTCCACGCCCTTGACCTCGAACTGCTCAACTCCGACCTCCGTCGACTTCTCGCCGGAGAGGAGATAAACCTCCCGACCTACTCGTTCGATCTCGGAAGACGCATAGAGCGCCACCGCCCGCTGCGCCTTGACAGCAACGACGTGCTCCTCATCGAGGGAATCCACGGACTGAACCCTGAGCTCACAGGGGCCATCAACCCCGACAACATATTCAAAATCTACGTCTCCGCACTCACCACCCTGAAAATCGACAACCACAACTGGATCTCCACCAGCGACAACCGTCTGCTCCGCCGTATCGTCAGGGACTACAAATACCGCCACACCTCCGCCCTCGACACCATCAAACGCTGGCCAAGCGTGCGCCGGGGGGAGGAGAAATGGATATTCCCCTTCAGCGAGAACGCCGACGCAACTTTCAATTCCTCACTCATATTCGAGCTGGGGGTGATGAAGCAATATGCTGAGCCGATCCTGCGCGACGTCCCCCGCGACGTGGAGCAATATGCCGAGGCCTACAGGCTGATGCGTTTCCTGAGCTATTTCGAGCCTATCCCCGCCGACCAGATTCCCACGACGTCGCTGCTCCGCGAATTCCTCGGCGGCTCCTCCTTCCGCTATTGACACAGCCGGCATGTTGCCTTAAGCCGACTTTTTTTTGACAACAGCTACGTTGTATTCCGATAAAAATTCGTAAATTTGCACTACGCCCCCATCGGGCGGTTATGCTAATGAAGGATTTTTCGGAAACTGACATAGAGCGCGTGGAGTCGATCATCGACGCCCAGGACAGTGAGGCCGCACGCACGGAGGTGGCGGAGCTCCATCCCGCCGACATAGCAGAGCTTTTCCAGTCGCTCAACCTGCGGCAGGCGGAATGGCTGTTTAATCTCATCGACGACAAGGAGAAGAAGGCCGACGTGCTGATGGAGCTCGACGAGGAAGACCGCAAAAAGCTCCTCGAAGGGATGGACCCTGAGCAAATCGGCCATTTCATCGACCTGCTCGACACGGACGATGCCGTAGACCTCATCCAGGAACTTGACGAGGAGGACCGCGACGAGGTGATCCAGAACATCGAAGACGTCGAGCAGGCAGGCGACATCGTCGACCTTCTCCAATATGACGAAGACACCGCCGGCGGCATGATGGGCACGGAGATGATTGTGGTCAACGAAAACCTCTCTATGCCCGACTGCCTGAAGGAGATGCGCCGGCAGGCCGAGGAACTCGACGACATCTACTACGTCTACGTCACTGACAACGACGGCAAGCTCCGGGGCATCCTTCCCCTGAAAAAGATGATCACCCATCCCTCCGTCTCGAAAATAAAGCACGTCATGGAGGCAGATCCGATCGCCGTCAGGACCGATACGCCCATCGACGAGGTGGCCATAAATTTTGAGAAATACGACCTTGTGGCCATGCCCGTGGTAGACAGCATCGACAGGCTCGTGGGCCAGATCACGGTGGACGACGTCATGGACGAGGTGCGCGAGCAAAGCGAACGCGACTATCAGCTCGCTTCCGGTATCTCCTCTGACGTCGACGCGCAAGACTCCGTCTGGGAGCAGACGAAGGCGAGAATCCCCTGGCTGCTTATAGGGATAGCCGGAGGAATCGTCAGCTCGCTGATTCTCGTGGGTTTCGAGGCACAGATCGCTGCCGTCACGGCCCTCGCCATATTCATCCCCCTCATCATGGGCACGGGCGGAAACGTCGGGGTCCAGGCCTCCGCGATTGTCGTGCAGGGTCTTGCCAATGGGCGTCTCGATATAAAGAACGCCTGGGGGCAGATCGGCAGGGAGTTTCTTGTCTCTACGCTGAACGCCGTCATCATATCGGCCGTGGTCTTTATCTATGTTTTTTTCACCCAGCCGGGAGGGCTGCGGTTCACGATATCCTTAGCCGTGGCATTGTCGCTCTTCGCCGTGGTCATTTTCGCCACGGTCTTCGGGGCTCTCGTCCCCCTGACGCTGGAGAGGATGAAAATCAACCCGGCTCTCGCCACGGGCCCATTCATTCAGATCACCAACGACGTCGTAGGCCTCATTATCTACGTCGGCGTTGCCACATGGCTCCTTTCGCTCTTCGCTTGACGAACGCTGCCCCACTCTTCCTCCCCAACAGTATATCAGATTCACCCATAGTCAACTTCAATGGCCAAAATAGCTGAAACTCCCCTTATGCTCCAGTATCTGGAGATGAAAAAGAAACATCCCGACGCCATCCTGCTCTTCAGGGTAGGCGATTTCTACGAGACTTTCTCCGACGACGCCATCGCGGCCAGCGAGATTCTCGGTATCACGCTGACCCGAAGGGCCAACGGGAAAGCACAGAGCGTGGAGCTTGCGGGATTTCCCCACCATGCCCTCGACTCGTATCTGCCAAAGCTTGTCAGGGCTGGGAGGCGTGTGGCCATCTGCGAGCAGCTTGAAGACCCAAAGCTTACAAAAAAACTCGTCAAAAGGGGAATCACGGAACTCGTCACGCCGGGAGTCAACAACGCCACCGGGGCATTGCAGGCGAAGGAGAACAATTTCCTCGCGGCTATCCACGTCGACAAGAAATCGGTCGGAGTAGCGCTGCTCGACATCTCCACGGGGGAGTTTCTGTGTGGCGAAGCCGCGGTCGACGAGGCCGACAAGATGCTTTCAGGATTCCAGCCCAAAGAGCTGCTGCGCATGAAGGGGACGAGGGAGTTTTGCAGCCAGCATCTGTCGTACAGGGGAAGTGTGTTCGAGCTCGACGACTGGGTGTATACCACCGATGCCGCCGAAGAGAGGCTGCTCAAGCAGTTTGACACGGCTACGTTGAAGGGTTTCGGCGTGGAGGGGATGAAAGCAGCCGTGGTGGCGGCCGGAAGCATATTGTATTATCTCGACCTGACCAACCATACGGAGATATCCCATATCACATCCCTCTCGCGCATAGACAACCGCCGATACATGCACCTCGACCGCTTCACGGTGCGCAATCTGGAGGTGGCCGACCCGATGTCGGCCGACGGGAAGAGCCTGCTGCAAGTCGTAGACAAGACTGTCTGCCCCATGGGTGCCCGAAAACTGCGCAGATGGATAATGCTCCCCCTGCTCGACGCCGAGGCCATCAACCGCAGGCTCGACGCCGTGGAGGCTTTTTGCGGCGACTCCGACCTGCGTGAGCGTGCACGCGAGGCAGCCCGGCAGACGGGCGACATAGAGCGTCTCGGAAGCCGTGCAGCTTCGGGTAAAATCTCCCCCCGCGAGATGGTGCAGCTCTCCGACGGAGTGAAAGGGGCGATGTCGCTGAAGAGGCTGATTGAAAATTCCGAATGCGCGGCCCTGGCCAGTCTTGCCGCCTCCATGCCCGACATTTCAGACATTGCCGGATGGATCTCCACGACAATCAATCCCGACGCGCCGTCGGGATTCGGGAAGTCGCCCGTTGTGGCGACGGGAGTTGACCCTGAGCTCGATGAGCTCCGCCGGCTTCATGCCAACAGCCGCGACGCCCTGCTCGCCATTCAGGCCCGCGAGATTGAAAACACGGGCATCTCGTCGCTAAAGGTCCATTTCAACAATGTTTTCGGATACTATCTTGAGGTGCGCAACACCCACAAGGAGAAGGTGCCCGAGTCATGGATAAGGAAACAGACTCTTGTCAATGCCGAACGCTACATCACGCCCGAGCTTAAGGAGTATGAGGAGAAAATCGCCGGGGCGGAGGAGCGCATAGCGATGATAGAGGAGCGTATCTATAAGGATTTGCTTGCCAAGATCAACACCCGCTTTCGCGACCTTCACGCCGCCGCATCCGCCGTGGCCACGGCGGATTGCCTTCTCTCCTTCGCTGAATGTGCCGTGGGTTATGGCTATGTACGTCCGAAAATCGACGATTCGAAAAGCCTCGCCATCACTGATGGCCGCCATCCCGTCATCGAGAGGACAATGCCCCCGGGAGAGTCTTACGTCGCCAACTCCGTCTCGCTCGACTGCGACACACGCCAGATAATGATGATCACCGGGCCCAACATGAGCGGAAAATCGGCGCTTCTTCGCCAGACGGCCCTGATTGTGCTTATGGCCCAGACAGGCAGTTTCGTGCCTGCAAAGGAGGTCAGCATGGGTATTGTCGACAAGATTTTCACCCGCGTGGGAGCAAGCGACAATATCTCCTCGGGAGAATCGACCTTCATGGTGGAAATGAACGAGGCGGCGGCCATTCTCAACAACATGAGCGAACGCTCGCTTATCCTTTTCGATGAGCTCGGACGGGGCACGTCGACCTACGACGGAATCTCGATAGCATGGTCGATCGTGGAGCATATTCACGAGAACGGGCGTTGCCGTCCGAAGACGCTGTTTGCCACCCATTATCATGAGCTCAACGAGATGGAGAAGAATTTCAAGCGCATCGCTAATTTCAATGTCTCGGTGAAGGAGATAGGCGGAAAGGTGGTGTTTCTCCGTAAGCTGGAGCGTGGAGGTTCGGAGCATAGTTTCGGCATTCATGTTGCGAAGCTGGCTGGTATGCCCCCGTCGATAGTAAAGCGGGCCAACCAAGTATTGAAGCAGCTTGAGGAGAGTTCAAACGCAGTCAACGCAGGGAAAGACACGGTAGGGAAAGGAACCGTGGGCAACCTCGGCACGAACCGCGACGGCTATCAGATGAGTTTCTTCCAGCTCGACGACCCTCTCCTTTCGCAAATCCGCGACCGCCTGCTCGACGTCAACATCAACAACCTCACCCCCATCCAGGCCCTCAACATCCTCGACGACCTCCAAGGCCTCCTGACCGGCAAATAGCCCCGCAACAAGATAATTCAACCAGCGAAAACAAAGAAACGCAGGCCTCGGAGGCCTGCGTTTCTTTGTTCGCCCTTTATATAAACTTAAAGTCGAGAAGAAGCTGGCTTGTCTACTGGTCACGTAGATGGTCCACGGGGTTGCTGCGGGCCACGCCAAGGCTGTTGAACGCGACGACCGAGAGGAGCAAGGCAAGCAATGCCAAAAGAAATGCCATCATGATGGCCGGCGACAGCGCAACCTGGTCGGAGAATTGCGAAAGCCACCTCCTCCCTACGATCATCGCCAAAGCTCCCCCGGCTATGAGCGACGGCAAAGCCACTTTCAAAATGTCGGCACAGAACATCCTGACTATCTTCGAGGCCGGAGTGCCGGTCACCTTCCTTATCGCTATCTCCTTCGCCCTGCGCTGCACCTCGTCGGCCGTATAGCCGATAAGTCCGATCAGGGCAATCACCATAATGGCGACCCCGACTATCATCACGGAAGTGCCGAATCTGCGGACCGGCTCCGTAAAGCGTTCCAACTTTCAAAATCCGAACAGAAAAATCAAAATCCGAACACTTTTATTTTTTAATTCGGAACAAAACAGAACAAAACAAAACAAAACAAAACATACAACGGAAAAACAGAAAACGAAAAAAATTTGCAGAATCGATCTTTTAATGCTAATTTTTCGGCATTAATGGGAAGTGAGCACCATTTATGCCGCTTTCCGTTCATACAATTTTATTACTTCATTTTTCAATTATGAAGCATCTGCATCTCAATGACAACAGCAAGTTCGGCGGCGGCGCCCCTCCGGGTGGTGCAGAGATGAGGTGCGCATAATTTTTTCCACCAACATTTTTCAACCGCAGAAATGCCCCAGCAGCCCGTGGCGCGTCTTGTCGCATACATATCCAGGCCTGCTGGTGCAGGAGCACATTGACATATGAGCATATCGGGAGGTAGGCCTCCCGATAGAAATAAGGGCGTCAGCATTACGCATGACACCCTTGGAAAAATGAATATTAACCCCGGAAGGCCTCGTGGCCTTCCCTCTAAAATTGTATGAACATGATTAAAAAATCTCCCCTGAAAGTAAAATGTGTGCAATTCTATGCATACGACTGCGATGAACATGAGGACCTGGAATATGTTTGCGTGTTTCCTTTCGACGACCGTAAGGACCTTTCCGTCGACAAATTCTTTTCCGGCATTGCAGTGAGACTCGTAATCGAAAACAAACACAAGAAACGCGGCGTGGACCGCGAAATCTCTTTCTCACTCATGGACATCAATTCACGATATGAATTGGCAACCCAGGATTTGAGAGTCAATATCCCAAAGGGAACCGCCCGGACGGAAACATTCTGCTATTTCGACTTGAAAGATACTGACCTGCAGATTGGACACGCCTATAAACTTGACGTCACCGACAACGCCTCAAATTTTCATATGCTTTACGAAGTCTTGTTTAGCATCTACGGCAAGTGGGAAGCATGTCAGCAGGAGCCTCGCGATTTCGACACTTTCTCGAAGCTTTTGGACGAACCGACCGACAATTCCGTATCAAATCCACAACCCTCTGAGGGATAGGCCTCGAAGGCGGCTCAGAATATCTGACGGAGATACTACCCTCCGACATCCCGGCCTCGACCTCGCCGGCCAAGCCGACTCATCGACTGATAGGTTTCGCAAGCTGACCGAGCACACGTAAAAATCGAAAGACAAGGGGGCAGACCATTAAGTCTGCCCCCAAATCATTAAAGACCTTTTAAATGACAAATTCTGATGGCTACTCCTCAGCAGCGTCCTCGTTGACAGATTCGAGCGCAAGGACAGTCAGCTTCTTGTCCGACTTCTTCTCATCCCTGAGAATCGACCTCAACTCTTTTGCCACGTCGGCCTCGTCCATGGCGTCGGCCAATGCCGCGAGGGTGCCGTAGGTGGCGATCTCATAGTGCTCCACTTTCTGTGCCGCCAGAATCAGTCCGGCGTCGCGGATTGCGGTGCCCTTATCGGTGTCAGAAATGATACTTTCGGCTTCCGATATGAGACCCTCCATCGCGTCGCACTTCTTGGTCGACGGCTTTTTACCCATCATCTCAAACACCTTCTCGACAGCGGCAATCTGCGCCTCGGTCTCCTTCAGGTGCTCATCAAACGAAGCTGCCAGCTCCTTGCCCGTAGCGGCCTTTGCCATCTTTGGGAGCGCCTTCAGAAGCGCTTTCTCAGCCCAGAGGATATCTTTCAGTTCGTCGACGAAAAATTCGCGGAACTCCTTTCCTCCCTTTTGCTCCTTGGATTTAGGATCGGCCTTCTTGGCATCCTCCTTCTTCGTATCCTCCTTCTTGGGATCATCCTTCTTTGCGTCTTTCACCTCTTTGGCGGCAGCCTTGGCGTCGTTGTCATCACTCTGCTTGTCGTTAGCCTTCGACTTCGTATCCTCTTTCTTCGAAGACACATCCTTTTTTGCCTTGTTTTCCATAATAACTGATTTTTAATCGAAGCAAGCCCGACAGATTTCCTTCCGGGAAACCCGGACAGCTTCATAGTGAATAAATTGAATAATCTGAGCCATCGGCAAGCCGGAATGGCGTCACGGAATCATAAACATGAAAGGGATGCAGTTGGTTTTCACATCCAAATTTAAAATATTAAAAAATTTCCATAAATATAATATTTTATGTTGCAATATCTTATACGATCTATAATAACACGGCTAAGTTCAATGTCAATTCCCAAAAGTTGTTAAACCTAAAATCTCAAAAAATTCAATCAAGACATAAAAACATTAGTTGCAGCGGAGGCGTTTTAACATAAAATTAAAACTCCACACTATGCGATTACGCCTAAATTATATCCCGCTTGCGCTCGTCATGCTGCTGACATGCCTCGACATTCAGGCATTCAATCCGCGCCTCGACGGCACCATGATGCCCTACGACTTCGCAGACTGCGATTCCGTCGTGCCCTGGGACGACTCCTATACTCCTGTCTTCATTAATTATGTAGCCCGACACGGGGCGCGCTATCTGTCGTCGGAGAAAAAGGTGTCTACTCTGCTGAAAGCCCTCGACAAGGCCAAAGCCGACGGGACCATCACCCGGAAAGGGAGCGCATTCCTTAAGCTCCTTAATGAGGTGGTAGAGAAGACCGACGGGAATTGGGGCGCGCTCAACCACATCGGCATAATGGAAGAGAAACGTCTCGGCAAGGAGATGGCCGCCATCTGTCCCGAACTTCTGAAGGAGGGGAAGATCGAGGCCTCAGCCACCTACGTGCCCCGCGTAGTGATGACTATGTATGAGCTTTGCCATGAGCTTGCCCGCTATTCTTCCGGTCTGGAAATATCCACGTCGGAGGGACGACAATTCAATCCTCTGCTACGGTTTTTCAAGACAGATGCAAATTATATGCACTACCTCGACAGCGGGCCATGGCTCTTCTCGTTCTCCAATTTCTATCGGGAGAACGTGCCGACGGCTCCTGCCGCGTCTTTAATCAAGGGCGTGGCCGACAGCCATCGGCTTCAGAAGCTGACCATGGACGCCTACGGCGTGCTTCAATCGCTGCGTGCGTCGGAAATCCGGGCAGACGCCTCACAATGGTTTTCCGAGGCCGACTACCGAAGCTGCTGGGAGGTGGACAACCTGAAGCACTACTACCAACGCTCCGCAAGCTCCTTCTCCAACCTCCCCGCCAAATGTGCCCGTCCGCTTCTCGAAGCGATCATCAACGAGACCGACAGTCTCTTCTCCGCCCGCAAGAACGAACGCATAGCGGAGACCACCGGCGAACCGATCCATAATCCCAACACGAGGAAAGGACGGTTTTATTTCGGACATGCCGAGACCGTCATCCCCCTCTTCTCATTGATGAGGCTTCCGGGCTGCTACGCGCCTCTTCTCAATCCTCAGGACGTGGCCAAGGAATGGAAAGATTGGCAAATCGCTCCGTTGGGAGCCAACCTGATGATGGTATGTCTTGAGGATAAGGAGGGAAGGCTATTCACCGCCCTCAGGCTCAACGGGAAATGGATTGAGATGGAGGGAAAAAAGGTGGTGGAATGGTCGAAGCTAAAGAAATATTGGGAAGGAAAATGAATCCTGCCTAAAAGATGAATAAATCAACAATTTAAAGCATATTATGACTATGGGAAACAACGACAAGATCGTAGAGCCTCTGCTTGCCCAGGTAAAAAGAGACATCATCGCCGACATGGAAAGCCGGGAAATCGGCGCAATAATCTGGGACAATTCAACCGCCGGATTCCACGAGATTCCTGAAATCGTGCATCACTCCTCGAAAGAACCCGGGAAGACACGCGTGGCCCGCATAATGGGTCTTTACGTCTTCGACGGCAAGCTCTATGAAATAGAAGAGGACCGTGCACCCGTGAAATTCGACGATTTCTGGGACCGCGACACGGAAGCAGCCCCGACAGTAGTCACCCTTTCGCCCGACATCGCCGGGAAAGATCTGGGCGACCCGGAGGCAGTGAAAGGCTACACTACCCAGGGCAGTCTTGAGGAATGGATGGTCATAGCCAATTGCTATTTCCAGGCACTAAATCAAGACTGAATTCAGCCGGCTCAATCTGTGCACATCGTATCGAAGGCTCTTGCGACAACCCTTTCCAGGGTTGCCACAAGAGCCTTTATCCATATCAGATTGATTTATACGCCAATCAATGTCAGATGCCGGATGAGAGCCGGCAGCTTTATTCTGAGATGCTGAATCATCATCGAAAAATTAAAAATGCAATAATTAAGCATTTTAACATTTCAAACGTTTGACTTTAACATTTTATGTGTCAAAAAATGGATTTTTTATTGCTAATTTTGCAGAAAATACACCGGTAGATGCAAGCTGCCGGCGTATTCCAAGGTTCAGGTATGTTCTTAGGTACCTACAAATACAAGTTGATAACTGCTTATAAAAGCGATTACGTCATTATATTAGTTGAGAAACTATCGAAAAATTGCTTTTTCAGAAACAGCGTCGCGAAGCTTGGGAAAGCCGGGCGGCCGTTCCCGACGAAGGGTCAATCCTTGAGGAGGGAATAAGTTTCACAGAATTAATACTTGAATTTTGGTTATAGAGAGAGACGCCTTTGTGAAAATGCGCCTCTCTTTTCCATTCCTCGCCCAACACCTCATAAGTTGCTACGCTTGCACTTGAACAGCGATCCGGCCTACCTGTTCAATTATAGCAACGAACATCTAATCCACCAATGAATTCAAATCAACATCAGGGATAATCAACTCCGCAAGCCTGTCATGGATAAGGAAACCCATATATAATGGTATAGTCAGCACCTCTCCTGACCTCCCCACGTTGTATTGGCCTAACTTGATTGCATTGTTAACATGGTAAATGTTTTTGTTCTTAAGAACCGTGGCAACGCTTTTCGCCTTGCCGGTCTTTGCCTTGACTTCAAGCAGCACACATTCACCCTTATACCTCACCAAAAAGTCGATTTCAAGTCCGCTCTCCTTCTGAAAGTAATAAAGTTTCTGTCCGGACTTGCATAAGAAATCTGCCATAAGGTTCTCAAAGATGGCGCCCTTGTATCCGAAGAGATTTCCTTGTAAAATGTCTGCCTGAGTGCCATAATCAAGCATTCCCATAAGGATGCCTATATCAGTGGTGTAGACCTTAAAGCAGTCGGCATTGGAATTGCCATTTAATGGAAGTTCCGGAATCGTCGTGTTGTAGCATCGTTCTGCTATTCCCGCATCCTCCAGCCATTGTATGCTACCCATGTATTGTGACGCTCTCCCTCCCTTCTTGACTACGGAATATTGGAATTTCTTGTTCTCCTTAGCCAATTGCTTAGGGATTGACTCAAAACATTCTCTAATATGAGGCTTGTCGGAATCATCAGTATATTTGACCATGTCCTCCTCATATTCATCTATGAGAGTCTGCTGTTTATTGTAAATCAATTCGATATTCTTTGTCTCAAGGAAGCAGTTCACGACTTCGGGCAATCCTCCGACAATAATGTACCGGTACAGTAAATCCATCATAGCCCTATGGATGCCTTCGGGAACCACACTTTCATTCTCAAAACATGATTTAATGGTATCAATCACCTTATCTCCTACTCCGTTCGCCCATAAAAACTCCTCAAAGTCCAACGGATACATGTCAACTATCGTCTCATACCCAACAGGAATAGAATCCTCCCCGGTTTCACCCTTATTTTTCTTCTCGCTTCTGCCATAGCCCTTCACTCCTAAAAGCGAGCCTGTGGCTATCACATCAAAACGACCGTCTATCTGAAAAGACTTCAGCGCTGTCCTCGCCTCTTTGCATTCCTGAATCTCGTCAAGGATGATACAGGTTTTTCCGCTGACGAAACGAGATCCGGGAATAAGCGCCGAGAGATTGAGAATGATGGTCTCCACATCCAGATTTCCTGAAAAAGCTGACTTCTTGTCCGGCTCAAGGATAAAATTCATATAGACCACCTCGTCGTAGTTATCTCTTGCGAATTTCCGGACTATATATGTCTTACCGCATTGGCGCACACCTTTTATCACCAACGGCTTTCTATCGTCAGACCGTTTCCACTCGGATAAATATGTCTCTATCTTTCTTTTAAGCATAATCCCATTTGATTTAGACCTACAAATATACACTTTTACAAGTGAATAAACAAGGGATTCCCACACTTTTACAGGCGAATAATCGCATGCTCCTACACTTTTCCAAGCGAATAATCGTAAGTTTCCACACTTTTCCAAGCGAATAATCGAAAGTTTTGTACCAGCCTCTCAAATTATACGTCCATTTTCAATGCCAAATTTGCTTCCTCACTTAAGAAGATAAATCGCGATGGCAAGCTACCCATTGCTTTGATAAAAACTTATTCCGAATATGACATCGGAAATGATCAACTCTCAACACTGTCCAATTTGTATTGACAATAGTTCGTTAAAAATTTGAATTAGAAATTTATGCTGCAAAATATATCCATGTTATTGATTTCCAATAAAATAAGTGTCAATAAAATTTGGTCAAGTGCCAAATTTTCGTAACTTTATAGTTGCAAATCAATGAGTTATGAATAAATTTCAGTCACTTGACCAAGTAAGGTCGATTGTCGCAACCGCGCTCAACCGGACTGCTAAAGTACGAAAAAATTTTGAAAGTTTC
>VSPO01000061.1 GCA_009775375.1 Muribaculaceae bacterium
AACATCGACGGATTGGATAGCAACGTACATTATTTATGCAACTCAGGCATTGAGATTGACGGGTTGAAGTTTTATGGAGTGCCTATGTTTATGGAAGACTGTGATTCCTGTAGACAGAGCCGTAACTATGCCAACATCGAAGCCGACACCGATGTTTTGATTACCCACTGTCCGCCTTACTGCATACTTGATTATGATGACGGAATCAGCCACGGATCAAAAGATATACTTATGAAGTTGCCCGATCTACATCTAAAGGCTCATCTCTTCGGGCATATCCATGCCCAACACGGAATCATCGAACAAGATGGCATCATCTTCTCCAACGGTGCGATTATGAACGCAGATTACTCAAAACTCAGCACCCCTAACTTGATAAGAATATAAAAAGCAAAATCGTAGATGAAATCATCCGGACAATAAAAAGCATACTAACTCCAGTCACTCCTTTTCGAGTGTGTAAGAGACGGGGATGATACTGACGTTGTAGGGGGTGGCGATTTTCTTGGGTTTGTTTCCGAGATAGTAATAGTATGTCTTTTGTTTATCCCAGGTTGGGATATCTATTTTTCTGGTCTGCTTGGAGGGGATAAGGCATTTGATGTCATAATCCCTTGAATGGAGCATTCTTTGCTTCATGTCTTTGTAGATTATCCTGACGGTCGTCCCGGTCAGCGTGACCGGAGAATCATTGATAATCAAAAATGATTCTATCGAGGAGGAGGCTTCCTTGTCGTAGCCCGCGAAAGATATATCGGCTGGATTGAAAAGCAGGGAATCCGATTCATTGAAATGGACGATTTGCACGGTCGATGCATCTGCAATCATGATTCCTGTAGAATCATGATTGCAGATTATGTCGGTCGCATCATTATTGGATTTCGTCTTGCCTTTTTCTTTCGATTTATCCTTATAGGTCTTCAGCGTCAGTTTGATTCTCTTGGCCGACAGATCAGACGGGACGATAAGGGAAAATATCGACAAAAGGAAAAGGATATGATAGAAAGCGTTTCTCATAACTACAAAAAATGGTTTTCATGGAGTGATTAAATCAAAGATACCTCGGAGAACGTCTTGACGATCCATTCCCGTCGTATGACGGATAGATTTTCAACATTCCGGGAGTCGGCTCCACATTGGATTTTGAATTGCTGTTGGAGACCCCTATGCGAATCAATCTTAAAGTCTTCGGCAGAAGGGATGTCAAGGTAGAAGAAATTCGGAATCTCAAGGAGGATTTACTTTGTCTGAGCAACATGAAATCGTTGCCTTTCCCTAATTCGGCCATGAATTTTTCCGGTCGTGAAAGAAGATTGCCCTTACGCTCCGTGAATAATTCCAATACGAACTTTGAAGATTCGGCGGAGGCGGTAAGATGTCCTATCTTGTCGCCCGGATCGAGTCTGCAATCCGTGGACTCGACAACAGATATATCGAACTGCTCAAATTCCCCGGGGGGGGAATCATTATCCCTTAGAACAAGCACCGTCAGATTGTCTTCAGGGTAAATCCATATTCCCTCTATGGGGGAAGCCGGGATAGAATCGCAAATCTCCTTTGCCCTGTCAATGTCGTAGGCCACGGGAGAGATAGCCAGGACATGAAAATGCAATACAGATAAGAAGACAGACAGTGCCAAGGCGGCAACTGTCTGTCGGTTGTGAAATATTTTGATGAGAGAGCGCATAGTCGGGTTATGGTTTTGTTGAGAATGTATATGAAAGACCGAAACTCAAAATTTCCCTAAGCATAAACTTCTTCCAAGAAGCGTGGGAGGGGACCGACGTGTCGTATCTCAGATGTGCGTAAATCTGAGTTGAAAGAAACTTGTTGATGTTGAAGGAGATTGTATTCTCCCAGTCCCCCTGGAAATACTTATAATCTGTGAATAGGAATATACGGCTTTGATAGGTGATATTCCAAAGGATATTCCATTTCATGTTGACTTCGCCGTTGCTACCGATCTCGCTGTGGGTTTTCTTGTCGGGCGCGATATTGAATCTGCCATGGTCGATGCTGTCGGTAATACATGTTTTCAAATTATATGAAAGGGGCGAAATCGTGGCTGTCAGTTGGAAAGTCTTCTTTTTGTTTTGGGTGGAGTATGCCATACCGAGACCGACGTTCAGGTCGCCGGGAGAAAGGAATGAAGCCTTTCTCTTCATGGAGTTTTTCTCATAATTTCTCAGCAACTGAGTCTTGAACTGCACATTCATGGAGTAGAACCATTTCTTGAATGCCTTGAAACCGGTGTTGAGGTTGTATTGAAGAAGATCTTCCGAGATGGAATATTTGTGCACCTCATCCTGAGGGGTGGAGTTGAGTCCGAGCTTATAGGCCAGATTGCTCTGGAATAAGAGGTTGGGATGATACACCGGGTTCAGCTGCACATTCCATGCGAAGTTAAAGAGCAGCGAGAGATGGTTGTTGCCACCTTGATACCAGTTGGTCGAGACATATGCCTGTGAAAATTGAAGTGCGGTGTTGACATTGTGTAACCAATGGATTTTCCGAATATCCTTGTCGGGAAGAGCTGCCTTTGTGGGGTCAACCTCCGGGAGGTTGAGTTTACGGATATATGCGGCAAACGTCACGTCGTCTTCCGGGAGTCGTGGTCTTTCCGGAAGGTCCCAATAAGCTTTCTCAATCGACATTGGATTGTCGAGCATAATCTGATAGATGAAATCTTCTTGGATGCGATAGGAGGTAAGAGCGTCGCGAAGCCATTTGGGAGCCACGTCAGGATGGAGAATGTCTACATCCGGTTCTGGCTCATGATACACCATTGATTCATCCTCTACATAGTCCAGAAGATTTATCTCTTCTTCCTCAGCTTGCCGGGTTGTGTCATTGGTAAGTACGGTCAGGCCTGTTATTTCAGTAGAAGCCGGACCGAACACCTTTGGAGTCAGCCGATGGTAGCCATAGAACACCCATGGAGCCAATACCTTGTTCACAGGCCTTCTCTCAAAGTCAGGAGTTCCTAATGAGCTTAGAATCTCATCAAGGTCTCTGACGATAAACATTGTGGAGTCTATCTGTGGGGCGACCGAATCCACAAGAGCTATCTCTACGCTATCCTTAGCTGAGGGAGAGGGAATGTGTTTAAACAAGGTTGCTTCCTGAGAGAAAAGAGACAGCGAACTCAGACACATCATGCCTAAAAGAGAGAAAGGCATCAACGGATGCAATTTGCGTTTCATTTGGTCGTTTTAGTTAGATGGGTTTCTTAATGGAATGTTTGGAGGGAGAAGAAAGGGAGAGGGGAGAGGAAAGAGTGGTAACAGGAGAGGGTTTAGTCTTATTTCTTCTAGGGAGCAGACAGAAGAGTGTCGTACTCCGGAGAGTTGATAAGCTTGAGTGCCTCCTTGAAAATAGGATCGTGGAGATTGTAGACTTTAAAATAGGTGGAATTGTCGTAAATATCCCTTCCTATCAGAGCTTTTATGATCATTGAAAATAGCGGGGCACTCGTTTTTGCTTGCTCGGCGTCGAAATCGATACCCTCTTTTTTTGCAAGGTCGAAGAGCCCTTGCAGAATGTTGTCGGTCACGGTAAATCCATCCACGAATTGACTATCCGTTGGGAATTTCGTTTTAATCTGCTTTCTGTTCTCATCAACATATTTGATCACGAATCTGTTGATGAGTCCCTTTGCCATGACATTGCGATAATATTTCGTGAATTCCGTCGTGTCGAGCGGCACGAATTTGTCGGGGGATATTCCGCCACCCCCATAAATGGGTCGGCGAAGCCGAAGCGTCTCCACCTTAAGCGAGTCGATATATTTTATCGAGTCGGCGTGCATTAGTTCGCCGTTGTTGTATCTGATGAGAATGTCTTCCTGATAAGACTCCTGGTCACCCTTCTTATATGGCTTTTGGATGTCTCTTCCGGAAGGAGTGTAATAGTGCGCGACAGTCAAGCGTATCATTGAGCCGTCGGGGAAGGGGATAGGTCTTTGCACGAGTCCTTTGCCAAACGTGCGTCTTCCTACGACGAGACCTCGGTCCCAATCCTGGATCGCACCCGATGTGATTTCAGATGCGGACGCGGAATATTGATTGGCAAGCACCACCAATCGGCCTTCATCAAAAAGAGGCTTTTGCCCCGACGGACGTGTGGTCAGATCCTGGCGTGAGGAATTGTTGCCTTGCGTAAAGACAGCAAGCTTGCCTGGTTCGAGGAATTCTCCAAGTATGTCAACTGCCGCGTTGAGATAGCCTCCTCCATTGTCAACGAGGTCAAAGATCAGACGGTCCATACCTTGGCCCTTCAAATCCTTTATTGCGGCAGCCACCTCCTTGGCGGTTTCCGCAGCAAATTTGTTGACTCTGATATATCCGGTCTTGTCGTCGACCATATACGATGCGTCGACACTGTATATAGGAATATCTGCTCGCGTGATTGTGAAATCTATAGGCTCGTATTTCCCTGACTGCATTCTCAGGACACGAACGTCAACCTCAGTGCCCTTAGGCCCGCGAAGCTTTTTCATAATCTGGGAATTTTTCATCCCCACTCCGGCGATTGTCGTATCGTTGACTGCCACAATCCTGTCGCCGGCAAGGATGCCCACTCTTTCTGACGGACCTCCGCTGACGGTCTGGATCACGTAGAGCGTATCCTGGTTCATATTGAAAGTGATTCCGATGCCGCTGAAGTTTCCTGTCAGCGGTTCGTTGAGTTCGCGTGTCTCCTCTGGGTTTGAATACTGGGAATGAGGGTCGAGTCCTTCAAGCATTCCCTTTATCGCGTCCTCCACGAGCTTGTTTTCATTGACAGTGTCGACATAGAACTGGGAAATAGCAGCCTCAGCCATCCTCAATTTATGATTTTGGTTTATGCGCTGAGCGTAGCCGATCCCGGAGATTGAAAGAAGTGCAGCAGCACCAAGAAATATATGCGTTTTTTTCATTTTTATAGACTATACATGTATATACACAAAATACATGACATATGAACTTGGAAAAAGTTTACAGGAGATTGTCAAAAACGAGGAATATGTCCAAACTTTTTTTGCAATATAAATATCGCTCCCGGAATATTATGGGGTCTTGAAATCTCCTGCAATATATTTTGAGGCATCATATCCGTTATGGATCAATTCTCTCACCATAGAACTGGATATGAACGAAAGTTCGGGAAGAGAGAAAAGCAAGACTGACTCTATTCCGCAAATCGCCCTGTTGGTATCGGCAAGTGTTCGTTCGTATTCAAAATCCGCTACCGTCCTGACTCCTCTCAATAAGGCGTCGGCATGGCATTCACGGGCAAAATCCACTGTCAATCCTGTGTAAGAGAATACTTCCACTCTCTTTTCGTCATGAAACAGACGACTGATGGCCTCTACCCGTTGCTCAGTGGACCACATTCCCGGTTTATGCTCGTTGTATCCAATTGCCACGACTACTGAATCAAAAATAGCGAGCGACCTCCGTACGATGGAAAAATGGCCGATGGTGAATGGGTCGAAACTGCCTGCAAACAATGCTTTCATATTTCTGAATCGTCTTCTATGACAAGGTTGTCAATAATGAAATTTTGTCGCTCCATGGTGTTCTTGCCCATGTAGAATTCAAGCAATTTGTCGGGCGTGTCATCTTTCTTCAAAGTGACGGGATCAAGGCGCATGTCGGGCCCGATGAACTCAGCAAATTCCACGTCGTTGATTTCTCCAAGGCCTTTAAACCGCGTAATCTCGGCATTGCTTCCGAATTTTGCTATTGCAGCCTCGCGTTCCTCGTCTGAGTAACAATAATACGTGTCTTTTTCCCCATTCTCATCAGTTTTTGCCTTCCGTTGCTTTCTTCCCTTGCTTCTGCGAGTGGAATTTTTGTTGCGCACCCGGAATAGAGGGGTCTGAAGGATATAGACGTGCCCTTTCTTTACGAGGTCAGGGAAAAACATCAGGAAGAACGTTATGACAAGCAGGCGTATGTGCATGCCATCGACATCCGCATCTGTGGCGATAATCACCTTGTTGTATCGAAGCCCGTCGATACCGTCTTCTATATTGAGCGCTGCCTGAAGAAGGTTGAACTCATCGTTTTTGTATACCACTTCCTGTGTCATTCCGAAAGAATTGAGAGGCTTGCCCCTGAGCGAGAATACGGCTTGGGTCTGAGCGTTTCTCACTTTGGTGATGGTGCCGGATGCGGAGTCTCCCTCAGTGATGAAGATTGAGGAAGCTTCCCGCTGGTCTTCATTCTTTGAATTTTGCTTGAAGGCGTCGTTATAGTGGATGCGGCAATCGCGAAGCTTGCGGTTGTGGAGGCTGACTTTTTTAGCTTTCTCCCTTGCGAGCTTTGCCACTCCCGCCATTGCTTTTCTTTCCTTTTCGCTCGATGCTATTTTTTTTAGCATCTTTTCGGCAATGTCAGGATTCTTGTGAAGATAATCGTCAAGCTCCTTTTTGATGAAATCCCCTATGAATTTGTTTACGGTCACAGTGCTTCCGGGGGCAATTTCCTTGCTTCCAAGTTTTGTCTTTGTCTGGCTCTCGAAGACCGGCTCTTGGATGCGCATGCTGACAGCCGCCACCATGCCGTTGCGAATGTCGGAATACTCATATCCTTTGCCGGAAAATTCTTTGATCGTACGGCTGACATGCTCTTTGAAGGCAGACAGGTGGGTCCCGCCCTGAGTCGTGTGTTGGCCGTTGACAAAAGAATAGTATTCTTCGCCATATTGGTCAGTGTGGGTAAGCACGACCTCTATGTCTTCTCCTTGCAGATGGATTATGGGGTATAGCGGCTCGGAGGTCATATTTTCTTTCAGCAGGTCGAGAAGACCATGGCGCGAAAGATACTTCCTGCCATTGAGAAATATCTGGAGCCCGGCATTCAGGTAGGTATAATTGTTGACCATTGTCTCGACAAACTCCTGCCTGAATCTGTAGTCGCGGAACAAAGAATTGTCAGGAAGGAATTTCACCATAGTCCCATTCGGCTCTTTAGTGTCGGTCGGGGAAGTATGGTTGACGACGTTGCCTTTCACAAAGTCCACCTCCACGGTTTTTCCGTCGCGTGTGCTCGCCACTCGGCAATAAGTGGAAAGCGCGTTGACAGCTTTCAGACCGACGCCGTTCAATCCGACGGACTTCTTGAAATTCTTATCGTCGAACTTTCCTCCCGTGTTTATTTCAGAGGCCACCTCCCTAACTTTTCCCAGAGGGATGCCTCGGCCATAGTCGCGCACAGTGACCTCTCCCTCTTCTGTGATATTGATGTCTATGCGTTTACCCGCACCCATGTTGAATTCGTCGATTGAGTTATCGACCACCTCCTTTATGAGCACGTAAATTCCGTCTTCTGCATGGCTTCCATCCCCCAGTTTCCCGATATACATCCCCGGACGGCGACGGATGTGCTCATTCCAGTCGAGATGCTGGATGGCGTCATCATCATATCCTCCGGATGGAGACTCCTCTTGGCCTTTGGAAGAGGAATCCTCTTGAGCCGAAGATTCATTTCTTTCTTCGGAGAAATCCACCGACATCTCTGATTCAAGTGTTTCGCGAATAGATGACGCTTCATCCCCTGCAAGATCATTATCCTGCGGAGGATTGTTATTTTGAAGGCTTTCCGTGCCTGAGAAATCGTCGAATTGGAAAAGATCGTTTTTGTCTGCCATAGTTTTAGGTTTGATGTGCCGTGGATGGGAGCACGAATGAAGAGAGACATTATTGGCTCACGCTTTACTTTCAAGATCCCTCAAAAGGACTTCTTACCCTTAACCGGATCGGCTAAGGAATCTCTGTGAGGGCTATGATTTCAATGAAGTTGAATGGGTGGGCCTAATCAATGCAAAGTTACGAAAAAAATGGGACATTTGAAAATAATTGAAAATATAATCAGGAATAAGAGTGTGTTTGATTTTAACACATACATTATTAGTTTAATTAAAGCATTTTGAGTTTGTTGGATGTTTCGGGTGAATCCTGAGGTCTTCTTCGGCTGTTTTCGCCAAGCCTCATCTGAAAAACAAGTGGGGATAAAAGCATGGAAGGAGGAAGCGGGAGAACTTCCCGTTGGATTCAACAGGGGGCCTTGGTTTGGGAAACTACATGCCGGAGAGGAGGGCATGACCTTGCATTTCTTTTAAATGACCGCTGAGGCAAATATAAGGATAAAAAGCATTGTCAATATCCCTGAGAATACCACCTCGTCTACGGGGTGATATTTTAGTTTATGTCCATCCAGGGTCGTCGTGATAATCAAAGCTCTTTTTCTCGGGAGGAGATTGCCTTTCCATGCTTTGACAATAAGGGCTCCGATGAAGTAGGTGAATGCCCCGCTCAAAGAGCCAATCACGATTCCGGCCAGCAGGTCGCCGGGATAGTGGACTCCGAGATATATCCTTGAATAGCAGCTCAGAATTGCCCATAATATGATGAAGATCGTGAAACGCCGACGCCAAAACAGCAGTGACATCAAAGAGGCAACCGCAAACGTGTTGGCGGCATGGCAGGACGGGAAACCATATCTTCCGCCTCGATAATTGCCGACGATATGCACGAGATGGGAGATCGGGTTTTCAAGGTTTGCCGGACGGAGCCTTTCAAAGACGGGGCGAAGCAAAGATGCGGTCACCTGGTCGGCGATGGCGACAGCCGCGATTGCCATAAGGGTCATGACGGTCATTGTCTTCCATCCAAATGTCCTGAAGATAGCATACATCAATACGGCATACATGACGGCCCAGGTCAGCTTGCCGCTGACTACTTTCATAACTATATCCCAGAACAGGGAATGGAAGGAGTTTATCCAAAGGAATATCTCCGTGTCGAGGTTGATTATAAATTCATTCATCTTTTTGAGAGATCGTCGTAAAGGGTTTGTAAAAAGGCTTTGGCGTAGGGTAGAATCGAATCGTTGCCAAATTCGGTCTGGGAAGAATCAAGGTTGAAGACGACTTCATCATTTTCCTTCACAAAGCCTATGACCGAGGGATCGGCAAAGAAAGCGAAATGAGGGGATGAGGGATTCAAGACATTCTTTGAAAAAGGGAAATCCTTGTGGTCAAGGCCCAAGGAAGATAGTAGGGTGGCAGCGATATCTATCTGAGAACCGACTGTGTCAATTCGCCCATGTCGCGTCAGGGCACCTCCGGTCATAATCAAGGGAATCATGTGCCGCTTAAGAGGGTCTGTCAAATCGGGATATGCTCCATAGTGGTCGGGCACAAGGATGATGAGGGATTTATCCCATTGTCCGCTTTTGTGTAGACTATTGATAAAGTCTGCCGCGCAACTGTCGGCAAAAGCGAAAGCCTTTGCCCGTTGGTCAGCCAGACGGCCGTTGTCGTCGTAGGGCACCTTGAATGGTTCGTGAGAGCTTGAGGTCTGAACCACCTTTAGTATTGGTTTTGAGGGATCGTAATCCGTCAATTCATCAGCGACTTTCTTGAATAGCACGTCGTCATGCGCTCCCCATTTGCTCAGTTTCTGCGAGACGGGAAAATCTTCGTCGGAGACAATCCTGTCGAACCCGGCAGACACGAGATAAGCTTTCATATTGGAGAAGTTGGCATCCCCTCCGTAGTAATAAGTCGTGTTGTATCCGGCTTCTGTTTTCAGTTGCTTTGAGAGAGAGGGAAGATTTTCTGTCTTTTCAACGAATTTCATTATCGACGTGTTCGGCTGTCCCGGGTATGCGCTTATGACTGCAGGAATGCCACGGTCTGTGCGAAAGCTATTTGCATAAAAGCGGGTGAAAAGGAGTCCTTTTGATGCGATGCTGTCGAGTTTTGTAGCTATAGGTTCTCCTCCAAGAGATGGGAACAGATGGGATGAAAAGCTTTCAAGCAAGACAATGTATATGTCGGGACGAGAGATTGCCACCAAGCTGTCGGAAGCATTGGCTTCAGGGGCATCTTTCAGTTCGTCAAAGAGCCTTTTGACTTCATCATCCCGAAGGAATCGGAATTGATCGCTGAAATTATTTTGATGGCTTAGTGAATACATTAGAGAAAAAGCCGGATTCACAGCCGCATGGTTGAGTCGTGGGTTTTCACTGAAGTAAGCTCTGGAAAGGTTCATGGTCGAGACCGTGACCCCACCGCGTATGGGGATGAAAAGCAATGCCGTAAACAGGATCGAAGCGGACAATGCTGCGGCATGTTTCTTCCCTTTCATTGGAAGCATGTCCCCCGGCAATTTTATTGAGCCAAAATATAATAGGGAATAGAAAATAGATGCAAGAAGAATCCATATGACCGGAGACACTGCCAATTGCCACCATTCCGCACTTGCAAATGCCGAAGCCGGAGAGGAGAAGAAGTAGAACAATGGTGTGGAGTCGAGCTTAAACTGCCAATATCCATAAAGCACCGAATCAAGAATAATTATCAGGGAGATCAGCAGGGATATGACGATGAAATATATTTTCAAAATTCTGTTGATCAATCCTTTTGAGCCGTAGAAGCATGATGAGGATATGAGCAATGCCGGGAGAATAGATATGTAGCCTGCTATTGAGAAGTCCATTGAGAGGCCATGGGATAATACTGACGTCATATCCGACATTCCCATCATGGAATAAGCACTATGATTGCAAGCGATGAAAATAAATTTTCCGATTATGAAGGAGAGGGTAGCTGCGATGAATACAGCTAATATTTTAACGATAGCTTTAAGCATTATATGATGTTGAGGTTTATGGTTGGGACTTGGAATGAGTTTATCCGAAACGATTCCATGCACACTTTAATAACCCAAAAATCGTATTCTTTCGTATATAATTCGGATTTTTTTACAAAAGAGGGATCTTGCTTTTCTTCTGTGAGGACATGGCTTGGTGGGGCCGTTGAGATGAGGGAACCACGGCCCTCGGCCGCGGCACAGTAATGCCATCGGGTGTGCGCTTTGCGCAAAGTGCTAAGTATGAAGTATGAAGGGTGGAGGATATGGGATTGGTCCGGTAATTTGAATTAAAAAAGGGTCGCCCTAAAAAAGGCGACCCTTGGATCTTGTTTTGAGCAAATCAGGCGTTTTCTTCGAAGAGGTAGTTTTTGATTTCTTCAGGGCGGAAATTGCCTATGAATGAGGCATGCTTTGCTACTTCAGCCTGACCGTATTTAACGTAGACGTTGAGAGATTTGCGGAAAGATGCGTTTCTCTGTGTGTCTTCCAGAAGCAGATAACCCATGATGATATTACCGGCCATCTCCACAAGACGACGAGCCATAAAGTCATGGTATTTGGTGTCATCAACACCATTGACGGCCTGGACTGCATCGGCATATTGCTGGGTCATGAAGATAAGGGAGTTCTTCACAGCCTCGTCTTCGGGATGAACTTCCATTGCCTCGAATTCGCGGATCTTGTTAAGATACGTGCCTGTCGTGACGTGGCGGATTGCAGCTACGACCTGAAGCTGGGTCGTGCCTTCATATATTGACGTGATACGGGCATCGCGATAAAGACGCTCGCAAGTGTAGTCTTTCATGAATCCAGAGCCACCATGAATCTGGATGCAGTCATACGTGTTCTGATTGCAATATTCAGAGGTCATGCCCTTTGCGAGGGGAGTGAAGGCATCAGCTAAGCGACTGTATTGCTTTTGCTCTTTTTTCTCTTCAATAGTCAGGGGACGTTCTTTGGCAATGTCGTCGTAGATTTTATACATGTCGACAAATCGGGAACATGCATAAAGCAACGAGCGGGAAGCATCGAGTTTCGCTTTCATCGTAGAAAGAATCTCAGCCACGGCAGGGAATTCAATGATAGGTTTCCCGAATTGTTTGCGGTCTTTCGCATAGTCAAGAGCCTCACGATATGAAGCCTCGCTAATGCCGACAGACTGAGCGGCGATGCCAAGACGGGCACCGTTCATCAAGGCCATGACATACTTGATCAGGCCAAGACGAGTGCTTCCTACGAGTTCAGCGGGAGCATCTTTGTAGACAAGTTCGCAAGTGGGGCTACCTTTGATGCCCATCTTGTTTTCGATACGGCGTACGGTCACGCCGCCATTGCGTTTGTCGTAGATGAACATTGAAAGGCCGCGACCATCTTTCGAACCCTCTTCGGAGCGAGCAAGGACAAGGTGGATGTCGCTGTCGCCATTAGTTATGAAGCGTTTCACTCCGTTGAGTACGTACGTGCCATCTTCTTTCTTTGTAGCCTTAAGCATCACGGACTGAAGGTCGGAACCTGCATCAGGCTCTGTGAGGTCCATCGACATGGTTTCTCCCTGGCAAACCCTCGGGATGTATTTCTTCTTCTGCTCCTCGTCGGCAAACTCATAGATTGTCTCGGCGCAGTCTTGAAGACCCCAGAGGTTTTCAAATCCGGCATCTGCACGGCTGACGATATCGGCCGCCATGATGTAAGGAGTTATTGGGAAGTTAAGACCACCAAGACGGCGAGGCATAGACATGCCCATCAATCCGGCCTTGCGGGTTGCGTCGAGATTGCGTTGGGTGCCGGAAGCATACTTCACATGTCCGTCGATCACAACGGGTCCTTCGTGGTCAACGTCTTCAGCATTTTCAGCCACTACATTGGCGCAGATGTCGCCAACGATTTCAAGAACGCGGTCGTAGCTGTCCATTGCATCCTCAAAATTCTGAGGAGCATAGTCATATTTGTCAGCGTCGGCAAAGTTTCTCTCCTTAAGCTCCACGATCTTCGCCATCATGGGATGCTGAAGATGATGTTTGAGAGAATCGTTGTCGTTATAGAAATTAGCCATTATTTTGAATTCTTTTTGTAGTATTTGATAAGTTTAGGAAGCACATCCTCGATTTTCCCAGTGATCACATAGTCCGCGATTGCGTTGATGGGAGCATCGGGGTCGGAGTTCACGGAAATAATGATGGATGAATCCTGCATGCCTGCGATATGCTGGATTTGACCGGAAATGCCGCATGCAATGTATAGTTTAGGACGAACGGTCACGCCTGTCTGTCCAATCTGGCGGTCGTGGTCAGCCCATCCTGCATCTACAGCTGCACGGCTTGCTCCTACTTCGGCGCCAAGCGTGTCAGCGAGTTTGTAAAGGAGATCGAAGTTTTCCTTGCTACCGACTCCATAGCCACCAGCCACGACAATCGGGCTTCCCTTAAGGTTGACTTTCGATTTCTCAACGTGGCGATCGATGATTTCCACGACATAGTCTTCAGGGGAAGTGTATTTGTTTACGTCGCAATCCTTCACCTCGCCTTTATAGTCAGGATCGAGAACTTCCTTCTTCATTACACCCTCACGAACCGTGGCCATTTGCGGACGGCATTCGGGGTTAACGATTGTGGCCACGATATTGCCTCCGAAAGCGGGCCGGATCTGATAGAGCAAATCGACGTATTCCTTGCTTGTCTTGGCGTCAGTATAGTTGCCTATTTCAAGGGATGTGCAATCCGCAGTCAGACCGCTGTGGAGAGCGGAGGAAACTCGAGGACCGAGGTCGCGGCCTATCGATGTGGCACCCATGAACGCAATTCTGGGTTGAATCTCCTTAAAGAGATTGATGAGAATAGAGGAATGGGGGAGGGAAGTATAGGGATAAAGGCGCGAATCCTCGAATTTGTAGATAGTATCCACTCCATAAGGGAGAATCTGCTTTTCTATATCCTTAAGATTGTTGCCAGCCACTACAGCCTCAAGTTTGATGCCGAGCTTGTCTGCAAGCTGGCGTCCTTTAGTCAGGAGCTCAAGGCTCACATCGGCCACCTTGCCGTCTTCATACTCGCAATAGACTATAAGATTATTCTTGTCTGCCATTTTGATTCAGATGTTGTTGATAAAAATCCGGGAATCTATCGGTTTGCCGGGCAGCATGCATAAGGTTTTCATAATAATCAGACCCTGAGAAGCTGCCGAATCAGAAAATTTCCGTATCTTTCCCGAATTGTTGAAGTTTGAAAAATATCAGCCTATGGTATGGTTGGCGATAAGGTCTTTGATGAGAGTTTCAAGTTCCTCGTCGTTGTTCTCAATCCTTCTGGCCTCCTTTGCGGTGAATACCACGTTCTCGATTGATTTCACCTTAGTGGGCGAACCGGCAAGACCGCATTGGTTGAGATCAGCATCGACCGACGCTGCATTCCATTCTCCGATTTCGAGATAAGGACGGCTTTTGATAAACTCCTTCTTGGCTTCGTCGGCCGCCACTTCGGAGGGCACAGCTGCATATTTGTATTTCTGAACAGCGCGAGCGTTTCTCGGACGGCACTCAGCGGCGGAGCCATTGACAGTCACGACCAAAGGAAGCTTAGCCTTGATAGTCTCAACTCCACTCTCGATTCTGCGTTTTACGATCACCTCCCCGTTATCGGCACTGATTATATCCTCTGCATAAGTGATTTGTGGGATTCCAAGTTTTTCGGCGATTTGCGGACCGACCTGAGCCGTGTCGCCGTCGATAGCCTGACGACCGCCTATAATTATGTCGAAATCCCCAATTTTGCGAACGGCGGCGCTCAGGGCATAGGAAGTGGCAAGAGTGTCGCTTCCTGCGAAAGCACGATCGGAGAGAACGATGCCTCCGTCTGCTCCTCTAAACATGCCTTCACGGATAATCTCCGCAGCTCTGGCGGGGCCCATGGTGAGAATCGTGACCTTGCTGCCGGGATAAGTTTCTTTCAGTTTGAGTGCCTGCTCAAGGGCATTGAGATCTTCAGGATTGAAGATTGCCGGAAGCGCGGCGCGGTTGATAGTGCCGTCGGCTTTCATGGCGTCTTTCCCTACATTGCGGGTATCAGGTACTTGCTTTGCGAGTACAATGATATTTAAGCTCATATAGATGAAATTTATGTAAATTTTATTTTTTCAATACGGAATTTCCGGCAAAGTTAGTAAAAAAATCTCTAAAAACAATCCCTTTATCCGTCAAGCTATCGTTGGGATGTTTGAAATATCAGCTTTTTTGTTTAATTTTGCCACCCCGTAGACATTTATCACCCATTTTTGAGTTGTCGGCGGGACATAACATGAAAAATAAAGTAAGAAGAACAGCGACAATAATAATAGGAGCCCTCTTAAGTGCCCCAGCATATGCAGACTACGTTGCCGAGGCCACGCGCCTGATGGAGAAGGGCAACTATGCCGAGGCCATCAGCCTTTTGGGAAAGGAGAGAAGCTCCAATGAAAAGATAGTATCCTCGGCACAATACAATTATTTGCTCGGCGTATGCCAATTTGAGCAAGGAGATTACGCCGATGCATCTGAATCGTTGGAGAAAGCAAGGGCAAAGGGCAACAAAGCCTCGCTTCTTTATCTTGGCAGGCTTGCATATCTTGCATATGACTTCGAAAAAGCCTTGGAATTGTATGATGCATTTGAGGAACAATCAGAAAAGGGCAAGCAGCCACTGCCGGGCGACGTGGAATCGGCACGCCGACAACTGACTGTGGCGGAAAACTCTCTCGGCAGGGTTGAGAAAATAGAGATTCTTGATTCGATAGCTGTTGCCAAGGATCTGTTTTTCCAATCATATAAGCTACCCCGTTCGGCCGGAAGACTGGAAGGCGGAGAAGAGTTGAAGGAGTCAACGCATCAGGATGCAGTGGGGACAGCCTTCATCAATGAAGGTGACGATTTTATGATATGGAGCGAACCCGACAGTCTTGGCAACCTGGTTCTTCTGGAGAGCATAAAACTTACTGACGGGGAATGGCATTCTCCGACATCAACGCCATCGCTTCTCGGAGGAGGCGGAAATGCAGCATATCCTTTTATGATGCCCGACGGCGTTACGCTATATTACGCTTCCGATGGAGAGGAGTCGATGGGTGGTTATGATATATTCGTGGCGAGCAGGAATCCCCAGACCGGGGAATTCCTTCAGCCTCAGAATATAGGAATGCCTTACAATTCCCCTTTCGATGACTACATGCTTGCCATAGACGAGGAGAACGGTTTGGGCTGGTGGGCCAGCGACCGCAATCTGCTTGACGATAAGATCACGGTGTATCTATATAAGGTCAATGAATTGCGAAAAAACTATAACCCCGACGATGAGGATATAGTGGCAAAGGCAAAGATTTCAGAGTTTGAATTGACTCAAGATTCTGAGAAAGCGGCGGAATATGCCGAGCTTCTGGAGACCGTGGACAATATCAACCCCGATGAGCAAAAAAAGAAGGCTGATTTTTATTTCCCACGTGGAAACGGCACGTACTATACTTCGTTTGCTGATTTCTCAAGCGGCGCTTCCGTAGAGGCGATGAAGAAATATCTCGAATTCAAGAAAACGCTTCGAGAGGATGAAACGCGACTTGACGAGATGAGAAGGAACTATCATGAGAAACGCTCTGCATCACTCGGGCAGGAGATATCCAGTCTTGAGAAAAAGATGGAAAAAGCGAGGCAGGAGGAGCTGAGACTCAGAAGCAACGTCTATAAAATAGAAAACAAGGGAAGATGAATCCGCCTTACAGCCTTAATTCCTGAAAAAACTAACCAACAAACATATATCTTCAGATGATATCCTTTTTTATTGCTCTTTCATTGCTCATTGCCGGATATTTTATATATGGCAAAATGATGAGCCGAATATTCGGAGAGGATCCCGGCAGGCCCACTCCCGTTAGAAACATGGCCGACGGCGTGGACTATGTGGCTTTGCCTACTTGGAAAGTCTTTCTTATCCAATTCCTTAATATTGCAGGTCTTGGCCCTATCTTCGGTGCGATAATGGGAGTCATGTTCGGCCCGGCGGCATTCCTGTGGATTGTCTTAGGCACGATATTCGCAGGCGCAGTGCATGATTACATGAGCGGGATGATGTCTATCAGGCGCGGCGGCGCATCGCTTCCGGAGCTTGTCGGCGACCAACTTGGCCCGAAGATCAAGAATGTCATGATAGTGTTCTCTTTGTTCCTGATGATTCTTGTGGGGGCAGTGTTTGTCTACAACCCTGCAGACCTGCTTGCCATGCTTACTCCCGATAGTCTCGACAAGATGTTCTGGATAGCGATAATCTTCGTCTATTATATGGCCGCAGCTTTGCTGCCGATCGACAAGCTAATAGGAAAACTTTATCCCATCTTCGGATTTGCCCTTCTTTTCATGGCGGCCGGAATCCTTGTCATGCTCATGGCCAACGGCGAGTCGCTGCCGGAATTTTGGGAGGGCTTCTATAATCATAAGGCTGAACCGGCTGCGAATCCAATATTCCCGATGATGTTCGTCTCGATTGCATGTGGAGCCATCTCAGGATTCCATGCCACGCAATCTCCGATGATGGCTCGTTGCATAAATTCGGAAAAGCATGCCCGGCCCGTGTTCTACGGAGCTATGGTCACAGAGGGAATAGTAGCACTCATATGGGCGGCTGCGGCAGTGGCCTTCACGGGGGGCTATGATTCATTGCAGCAGGCAATGGGGAGCTCATCGCCTGCTGTCATGGTCAATACCATCTCGCAGAGCTGGCTTGGCACATTCGGTGGCATCCTCGCCATCCTCGGGGTCATAGCCGCACCAATCACCTCCGGCGACACCGCCTTGCGCAGTGCGCGCCTAATCGCTGCAGATTTTATGGGAATCAAACAGAAGAGGATAATCAAACGGCTTTCAGTGGCGATTCCCATCTTCGTCTTATGCTTTATTATCATGATGCTTCCCTATGAGGTGCTTTGGAGATATTTTGCATGGTGCAACCAGGTGCTCTCGGTCATCACTTTGTGGACCATCACCGTCTATCTCGCTTCGAAAGGTAAAAAATATATCGTGACCTTGTTGCCTGCATTATTCATGACATGCGTGACCGTCACCTATATATTCTTTGCGCCAGAGGGATTCTCCACCCTGACCAACAGCGTATGGGGGATAATGATTCCCTATGAGTTGGCATTAGGGATGGGCATAGTCGTCAGCGGCTTGCTGCTATTCTTGTTTGCCAAATGGCTGAAAGGCTATGACGTAGAGGTGGCCGAAGGCTATAATGAGGATAATCTCGTATTTTAAGTTTCTTAAACATAGGAACATAATAAAAATGGCTACTAATATCAAAGACATAATAAGAAACACCAGGGATTATAACCTGCATGCTCATTCTCAATTCTGCGATGGGCGCGACACGATGGAGGAGATAGCACGAGGGGCAAATGAGGCAGGAATGAAATATCTCGCGTTCACTCCACATTCGCCGTTGCCCATATATTCCTCTTGCAATATGGACAAGGCCAGAATGGATGAATATCTCTCTGAGACATCAAGATTGCGGGATACATACAACCTCGATATGGAGATACTGACGTCTCTTGAAATTGATTATTTAAGTCCGGATTTTGGTCCGCATATCGACTATTTCCGTAATCTTCCCCTTGATTTCCAGCTTGGGTCAGTGCATTTCGTCCCCAACCAGAATGGATATCCAATAGATTGCGACGGCAACTTCGGGCATTTCAGTAAAAACCTGAAGGAGGGTTTTGAAGGCGACCTCAGATACGTGGTGGAAAAATATTTCGAGCAGGTCATAATGATGCTTGAGAGGGGAGGGGTTGACCTACTCGGCCATTTTGACAAGATAGCCGGCAATGCCAGCGCAGCAAATCCGGGAATAGAGGATGAAGGTTGGTATGAGTCATTGGTGGATCATGTTGTGTCGCAAGTAAAGGACACTGACATAATCGTTGAGATCAACACGAAGGCATTTTGCGACAGGGGGCGTTTTTTTCCTGCCGAACGATGGTGGGGGAAATTGATAGAGGCCGGCATTCCTCTTGCAGTAGACAGCGACGCCCATTATTCATCCAAGGTGACGGCGGGACGTGCTGAGGCCTACAGCCGACTTGACGCCCTTATGAAGAAAGCCGACAGGCGTCGGCAGTGAGGATTTGATTATTAAGTGTAGATTCCAAAACGAAGTGCAACGTTATGGAGCCTAAATGATGTAGATTCAAGGGAAAGTGTTAACTTTGCCC
>VSPO01000062.1 GCA_009775375.1 Muribaculaceae bacterium
ATTGCATCTGCGGTTTTCATGCCACAAATTTAACACTTTTCTCAAAATTCATGCACCGGGTTTTCGGCTTGAGCCAGAAAAAGCGAAATCACAAATAAATGTCAACTCTTTTGATTATGTGGTGACTTCCGAATCCAAGGTCATAGCCACCCTTGAGATAGAAAACGGCTCATATCAGGAAATCGAACACGGAATCGGACTTTACTTCTACAAACCTGAAGAATCCGACGCATCAACCTATGCGTTCATTGAGACTCAAATCAAGCCATTCTCTAAGAAAACACTTTCTTTTGTGGTAGAAAAGCTTGAAAAGGATATTCCTTATCGCGCCTCATCTTTTGTATGCCAACTTTTCCCTGATGGTGATTATTGGACAAAAATAGGACAAAACACGTGTGCCATCACCGATGAAAAAATTGCAGAATCAGCAGCGAAAGCAATAGCTGACATAAATATCAATTCATTTGATTATAAGGTAACTTCAGAATCCAAAATCATTGCCACAATGAAAATCAGCAACGACTCGTTCCTTGATATCAAGAACGGTATCAGTCTATACCTTTACAAGCATGTAGAATCAGAACCGGTCGCCCATTCATTTATGGGAGAAGAGATTCCAACCCATTCCGTGAAAACCCTTTCTTTCGAACTGGAAAACCTTGAAAAGGATATCAATTATCATGCGGTAGCCTTCGTCTGTCAGCTGATTCCCGGAGGAGACTATTGGATAAAATCGGGGATAGCTATCATTGCATGATTACAGATGATAATATACCCTCGTCGGTGGATAGTGTCGATTCTGACAAAACAGGCATTGTGGGTAAGGATGTCGATGTGGTTTCTCTTGACGGCACTGTCCTGAAAACGATTCATAATTTCAGTTATGGCAAACTTAAAGGCCTTTCAGGAATCATAATCATAAGACCTTCTGATGGAAGTAAGTCTATAAAACTACATTTGAAATAACCATCATCCATACCTCGGCTGCATAATGTGTCTAAGGCTATGCCAGGCATAGCCTTAGACACATTCACCCTACGACCTCATTAAAAAAATACGTGGCAGGAGCTTGCGGATTGAAGTATTCTTCGTATCTTTACATTCTAACTTTATGTCGTTATGAGTACTTTCAAAAAAACTACAGTGACTACTATTGAAGAAACTGTCACTGTGAAAACTGATTCTTCGGAAGAGGAGTCCTTAGTCAAAGTAGCCCCCAAGGATATCGGCAAACTCGATATGGTGATCGCATTCGACACAACCGGCTCCATGGCCCAATATATTAGGGCCGTCCGAAATGAGGTGGCCGACCTTATCCCTCGCCTCTTCAAGGATAATGACGACCTACGTTTGGGCATCGTCGCTTTCGGCGATTATTGCGATATGCCCGATGCATATTCTTTCGGAGATGCCTATCAGTCAATCTTGCCTACCGACAACGCCAACGACCTCATTAAATTTGTGAATGAATCTAAGAACACCTCAGGTGGAGACTGGGACGAGTTCTATGAACTCGTAATCAAGAAAATCGTTGAAGAAACTCCATGGAGAGACGGCTCAACTCGCTCAATTCTACTGATTGCCGATGCCGAGCCTCATAAACTTGGTTACAGCTATGACAACCTCGTCGTCGGCAACCAGATTGACTGGAGAACAGAAGCCAAGAAAGCCGCTCATAAAAAAATCAAAATTGACACCGTCTCCATTTCCGATGCACCTTGGTTTAAGGAACTGTCACAGATGACCAACGGCGTAAGCGTGCCATTCAAAACCGGATATAAGACTGCGACTCTTGTAGAGGCTGCCGTATCCTCCAGGGGCACCATGAAAGCACGTGAACACTTCGACTCCATGATGGCGGAATGCAATGACGCCGAAATGAAGAAAGTTTTCGCCTCCTATAAGGCTGAACGCGACAACATCAAGCCAATTGAATGATTGATACTCAGCCATCCCCGATTATTATTTGGACTCTCTTGAAATAAAGAATGTCCTTGTCTCAGCTGCCGACGACCTATGCGCTGACGTAAAAAAACCCGAAGTCAACCGTCGCATTGGAGAACGATACATAAACCATCATCCCTACGGAATCATTCCCAAACACAACTAATTGTCGCAATTTGTCTTCAAGGTTGGCGTGCACTCCATTTGCCATCAGCGGTCTCCTGAGCGTAATGCTCTCTGGCCTTGGATTTGAGACTCTCTGCGTAGCGTCTTATGGGTTCTCGGGTTCGTAGCCTTCGTAATAATAGGATTGCTCAATGCCGTGAAATATCACATCTCGATCAGCAGTATCCTCAATTAATGCCTCTTGAAGCAGAACACGAAGCTCCAGGTCGTTGACAGGGCTTCGTTCCATTGCCATCATATAGTCTTCGCGACTGATTTTTCTCCAATCGACAACTTTAGACAACGACCGTCGGAGCATCTTGTCGAGCCATATTCGTGTCGCTCTGCCATTGCCTTCCATGAAAGGATGGGCGATGTTCATCTCCACATATTTGGCTATAATCTGTTCAAAGGAATCCTCCGGCATTTTTTCAATGGCTTGAAGAGCCGGCACAAGGTATAGGGAATTTGCAAAACGAAATCCACCATTTGAGATATTTAGACTACGAATTTGGCCTGCAAAAGGATATAGGCCGTCGAAAAGATTCACGTGAATATCCTGCAAGCCTTTAGTAGAACCCACTTCGATTTCGTAAACCCTGCCCGACGAGAACATAGCCTTTGCCTTTGCGAGACTCCGCCGATCTATTTCATTACGGGTCAATTTCATATCTCGCTGTTTTTATTTAATTTTTAATCTTCTGCCGTTAAATCGATAATCCATGCCTCTTGACAGCGGTATCCTCAAGTCTCCCCTCTTTATCAGCTCGTCATTTCGCCGCAGAGGCTGTACTCCATATAGTTTCTGACCTCCTCCGGAGTCATTCCCTTCCCAAGCAGATACATCAGCTTGGTGATAGCCGCTTCCGCTGTCAGGTCGTGGCCGGAAACTACGCCCGCATTGGCAAGCTCCAGACCCGTCACGTAGCGGAAGGGATGCACACTGCCATTGTTGCATTGAGTGATGTTGACCACAACCACTCCCCTCTCTACCGTCTCCTTTATTGCATCGATAAACCATTGGTCGTTCGGACCGTTGCCCGCTCCGAACGTCTTCATCACAATCCCCTTGATGCCAGGCATCGAAAGCATGTGCCTCACTGATTCCTCACGAATCCCCGGGAAAAGGTCGAGAAATATGACGTTGCAATCCATCTCATAATGCACCTTGAGAGGGGCACGCGAATTTTTCGCACGCCATAGAGCCTCACGGTTGAACGTTATGCCCAACCCGATCTTGGCCAGCTCAGGATAATTGTTGCTTTTGAAGGCGTTGAAATTATCCGCACTCCTTTTCGTGCTTCTGTTTCCACGCCATAGATAGTTTTCGAAAAGTATGGCCACTTCCCTCACCATCTGGCTTCCCGTGCGATCCTTCGCCGCTGCTATCTGCAAGGCCGTGATAAGGTTCTCCTCCCCGTCGGTCCTTACCTCTCCAATAGGCAATTGCGAACCGGTGATGATGACCGGCTTGTTGAGATTCTCAAGCATAAAGCTGAGAGCCGAGGCTGTGTAAGCCATCGTGTCTGTGCCATGAAGCACCACGAAGCCATCGTAGGCCTCATAATTCTCCTCTATCACCCTGGCTATGTCGGCCCAGTGGGAGGGAGTCATGGCTGAAGAATCTATAGGATGCTCAAACTGAAAACTTGAAATATCAAAGTCAAGCATTTTCAGTTTGGGCACATTGTCAAGAAGATGATTAAAGTCCACCGGTTCGAGGGCATGGCTGCAGGGGTTCTCCTTCATGCCGATTGTCCCGCCCGTGTATATCATCAGGATTTTTGGTCGAGAATGAGTCATAATAGTGCTATCGCTTCGGGACAAGACCGACAACCAACCGGCTCCTTACCCGAAGTCTGCGCAAATTTAGCAATTTGCAAGCACATACACAACACCCAAGACTGTTTTACCCCATTTTTATTATCATTTTTCCTGAATTGACCAATCAAATCTTATCTTGTTTGACCCATAACTCGGCAAACGCTATTCCTGGGGACGTAGCCAGCGATAGCCATAGAAATGCTGTCCCTCTATCTTGAAAAGGCGCGACAATGGAAACGGATCGGCCACGACCTTGCCATCCGTGTGGGATATATGTATAAGATAAGGTTCCCCGTCTTTCATCTCCACGAATCCTATGTCATAAAGGTCGAAATCGATCTCATTGGAGAGCATGACGATAATGTCGCCATTGCGCAGAAGTTCATGAAAAGGCTTGTTCGACGCGCTCTGCTTTTTCATATGTGGAATGCGGTGGCTGCGATAGCCCATCTCCATCATGCGGACCTTGTCATAGGTGTCGGAATTCTTCATCGCCGGGTAATCGTCTCTGTGGCGAGTCAGATGGTCGAGGGTCTTCGTCTTGAAGCCTCCCCCGCCGAGATACTCGGTCATATCCTTCAGATGTCCGCGATAGACATTGTCCACGATCCAGTCCGACACGTAGATAAGCTGGCTTGCGAATCCATCGTCTTCCCCCTTGCGGCGGCTGTAGGATTCATATTGCCGTTCATACTCCTTCACGACCGGCAATTTCTGTCGGCTTGTCTCAGCCAGGGCAAGCACCGTGTTGGCGAATCCCATCCTGTCAAACTCATGGAGATTCACCACTATTGTCCCCACTGAATCATTGTCGGAAGGCTGGCCTAACGGCACTCCCTCAAGCATATGCGCCGCCATGACGATCCTGTCGCCAAGCGAAGCCGTGCTTTCAGCCAATGGCTTCAGCAACTGGCCGATCTTCAAGGTGTCTTCGCTGCAATGGATTCGTGTCTCATATGCTCCGCACGTGGCAGAGCCAATCAGAAGTGAGGCCGCGAAAGCCAAGCAGGCGACCGACTTGCCGATATATTTTTTTATAGGTTGCTTCATTGTAGGTGGTAGGTAATTTTATGCAAATTTAGCAATTATTCTATAACCAAGCTTTATACGGCTCGAAAAAAATGTCATTTCGGCATTGAATCTATGAGATATTGATGCTATGTTGTAAAGAAATTTATTAATTTTGCATATGAATTTCATCGAAATCGAAACGTTGGGCCATCCGGGAGTGGAGATTTTCTCTTCGCTGACCGAGGCCTCTCTCCGCAATAAGCTTGAGCCGGAAAAGGGGATTCTGATTGCGGAAAGCCCCAAAGTGATTGGCGTGGCATTGGATGCCGGATATGAGCCTCTGGCATTGCTCTGCGAAGAAAAGCATATCCACGGCGATGCCGCCGCAATAATCGATCGCTGTGAGGGGATTCCCGTCTACACGGGGCCCCGGAAAGTGCTGAGCCAACTGACAGGCTACACGCTGACGCGTGGTGTGCTTTGCGCCATGCGGCGGCCTGCTCCCAAAAGCGTGGAGGAGGTTTGTCGCGACGCGAAAAGGATTGTCGTCATCGACGGTGTCTGCGACACGACCAATATCGGAGCCATCTTCCGCTCGGCCGCAGCTCTTGGTATTGACGCCGCCCTGCTGACCCCTACCTCCTGCGACCCCTTCAACCGTCGGGCCGTCAGGGTCTCCATGGGAAGCGTGTTTCTCCTTCCCTGGGCCTACATTCATAAGCCCATCGAATCTTTGAAAGAATTGGGATTCAAGACCATGGCCCTTGCCTTGTCCGACGATTCCGTTTCTATCGACGACCCTGCCCTTGCCGGCATCGACAGGATGGCGATGATTCTCGGCACGGAGGGCGACGGTCTTGCAAAAGACGTGATTGCAAAAGCCGATTTCACGGCACGCATTCCGATGTCGCATGGCGTTGACTCCCTTAATGTGGCCGCTGCTTCCGCCGTGGCTTTCTGGCAACTTTCCGCGAACAAACCTCTATGAGCAAAGCCCAATTAAAAAAATATCTTCAGACTCTGCCCCACGAGCAAATCGTGCAGGTAGTTCTCGACCTTTACGATGCCCGCAAGGCGGCAAAAGAATATCTGGAGTTCTATATGGATCCGGATGCCGCAAAGGCTGTCGAAAACGCGAAAAAGGCCGTGCTCAAAGTCTTCTATACCCCCCAGGGACACATCCGGGCAAAGGTCAGGGCGAAAGACGCATCCGACATTGTGGCGGATTTTCTCAAACTCCAGACAGATTCGGAATATATGGCCGACCTTTATCTGTTTCATGTCGAGGTCATTCTCTCTTGGCTATGCAATAGGAGAATCATTCGTGAGACGGCCTGGAATTCTGTCGTGTCTCTTTTCCGAAAGGCGGCCGACTATCTGGCGGCCACGGATAATCTCGTGAAGCTTCAGCCTCGGATAGAAAAGATAATGAAGTTTTGCCATGTGGCGCCGGAGTATCTGCGCGTGCCGCAACGGCTCCGACAAGAGCTGGAGGAAGCAAAATCCAACAATTAGGCCGTAGCGCAGCGTTGCCTGACAATATCGTCAGTAATCGTAAAAAATCAAGAAATCCATTATGGAGAAAAAAATAATACTTGTAGGAGGTGGAGGCCACGCTCTCTCTCTTCTTGAGGCTCTCCCCCGGGCTGAAAACGTGGCCGGGTATCTATCCCTTGCCCCTTCGCAGTCAATGACTGTGGAATGGCTCGGCACTGACTCCGATGCGCCATCATTCAAGAACGACCATCTTTTTCATATTGCTTTTGTATATGCCGGTCTGCCTCTTATGAAGAAACGTCGCCTGCTGATCGATAAGTTTGAGGAGATGGGCGTAGGGTTCGCATCAATAGTCGCCCCTTCGGCATTGGTCACAAGAAATTCATCTGTCGGCGAGGGAAGCGCTGTGCTCAACAATGCTGTCATCAACCGGGCGCATCTCGGCCGCAACGTCGTGGTCAATACCGGAGCGATTGTCGAGCACGACTGCGTTATCGGATCAAACTCTTTCATCGGCCCTGGGGCTGTGATGGGAGGCAACGTCAAAATCGGGGAGAATTGCTTCATCGGCCTTGGGACAAGAATCAAAAACGGAGTGACAATCACCGACAACATTTCCGTAGGCATGGGGGCGATCATAGATCGCGACCTGACAGAACCTGGCATCTACCACGGCATCCCATTAAGATTTCATCCTGTAAAGTGAACACCCATATTGACATGAAAAATCACCCTTGCACTCCGATAATTATTGCGGAAGCAGGAGTCAACCACAATGGTTCCTCCGAAATGACTCGCCGTCTCGTCGACGCCGCCGCCGAGGCAGGCGCCGACTACGTAAAATTCCAGACGTTCAAAGCAGAGTCTCTCGTCACTTCGTTAGGTCCCGCCGCCGAATATCAGAAGACCAACTGCAATGCTCTCTCTCAACTCGACATGCTCAGGAGCCTTGAACTGGGGTTTGATGATTTCAAGATGCTGAAGGAATATTGCGACAAAAAAGGAATTGGGTTTCTTTCCACGCCTTTCGATGCCGAGAGTATCGATTTCCTCTCCTCTATGGGCTTGGACTATATGAAGATTCCATCTGGAGAAATTTCCAATCTTCCCTACCTCAAGAATGTGGCTGACACGGGCCTTCCCGTCATCATGTCTACAGGCATGTCGCGATTGGGAGACATAGAGTCGGCCTTAAGCGTGTTCTACGGCAAAGGATATACCGACCGCGACATAATATTGCTCCACTGCAATACGGAATACCCCACCCCTTTTCAGGATGTAAATCTTAGGGCCATGACTGTCTTAAGGGATACTTTCGGTCTTCCCACAGGCTATTCCGACCACACCAAAGGCACGGAAGTGGCGATTGCGGCCACGGCATTGGGGGCATGCGTGATAGAGAAACATTTCACGCTCTCCAGATCGCTACCCGGCCCAGACCATGTCGCCTCGCTCCAACCCGATGAATTGGCTGAGATGGTGGCGGCCATAAGAAACGTTGCCGTAGCTATTGGCTCGGGCGTGAAAAGGGTTACTGAGTCGGAACGTAAAAACATGGCCGTGGCCCGTAAAAGCATCGTTGCCGCCCGCGAAATAGAAGCGGGAGAGACATTCTCCGAGGAGAATCTGACCGTGAAGCGTCCGGGCGACGGATTGTCGCCCATGCTTTGGGACGACATCCTGGGAAGGAAAGCCCTGAGGAAGTTCCTCCCCGACGAACAAATTGAAATCTAAGAGTGTGTTTGAATTTATGAGAAAGATATGCTTCATCACGGGCACACGTGCCGACTATGGAATAATGGCCCCGCTTATGCGAAGGGTGAAGGATTCAACGGAATGCGAATTGCAGGTCGTGGCCACCAACATGCATCTCTCGCCGGAGTTCGGCATGACGGCCAATGAAATTGAGGCCGACGGTTTCAGAATCGATGCCCGCGTGGAGTCTCTTCTGTCGGCCGATACTCCCTCCGCCACCATAAAATCGATGGGACTTACGCAAATCGGTCTTGCCGATGCTTTGGCAAGGCTGCGCCCCGATCTTATTGTGATTCTCGGCGACAGATATGAGATGCTCGCGGCTGCCTCTGCTGCTCTTATATTCCGAATCCCTGTCGCGCATCTCTATGGAGGAGAAACCACGGAAGGTGCGTACGACGATTCTATCCGCCATGCCATCACTAAACTGTCGTGGCTGCACTTCACCTCCACCGAACTCTATGCACGGAGAATCCTGCAGATGGGCGAGGCTCCGGATAGAATCTGGCATGTAGGCTCACTCGGAGTGGACAATATCCGCAACGAGCAATTCCTTTCCCTCAGCGAAGTGGAGGATTCAATCGGGTTCCATTTGGGAGATAAATATGTCGTGGCGACTTTCCATCCCACCACCACTCAGCCCGGAGAGGAGGAACGACAGACCGCCAACCTGCTGTCGGCCCTCAATACAATCATAGAGAAAGGCTACAAAGTGGTTTTCACGATGCCCAATTCCGACACGGGCGGACGCAAGGTGGCGCACATGATTTCCCGATGGGCCGCCGAAAGAAGCGGGAGTGTAAGAGCCGTGGAATCCCTTGGCCGACGCAGGTTTTATTCTGTCATGAAGAACGCACACGCCATAGTGGGAAATTCCTCAAGCGGGCTGATAGAGGCCCCTTCGTTCGGCATACCTACCCTCAACATCGGCGACCGTCAAAAAGGGAGAGCGAGAGGAGCATCTGTAATCGACGTTGCCGCTGATCATGCTTCAATAGTCAAAGGTCTTGAAAAGGCTCTCGATCCTGATTTCAGGAAAACGATTTCGGAAGTATCCGGCCTGAATCCTTATGAGAAGGCGGGCACTCTTGACGCAATTTTCAATCGCCTTGTGGCAGCTCCCATAACCGGGACAAAAACATTTATCGACTTGGATTGACAACCTATTGGGGTGTTGGATTGTTGTAAGTATGATAAACACACATCATATAACACAACACTATGAACACACTTAAATCCATAGCCGTGGCATCCGCGCTCGGGATTGCGGCTTTTTTCTCTCCCAATTCCGAGGCTTGTTCACGCGTATTATACAAAGGGATCGACTCTCTCTATGTCGTGGGGAGGTCGCTTGATTGGAAAACACCCATACCTACGAATCTTTATGTCTATCCGGCGGGTATTCAGAAAGTGGGGTCCGACAAACCCGGGGCCGTGTCCTGGACTTCCAAATATGGCGCAGTCTATGCCGTGGGCTACGACGGAGGAGTCACGGAAGGAATGAACGAGAAAGGACTCGTGGTCAACGGCCTCTTTTGCAAAGGGACAGTGTATAATAATTCCGAGACAGAAAAAAGGCCTCCCATGTCGCTTGCCATGTTCGTGGCTTGGCTACTCGACATGAATGCCACCACGGATGAGGCTGTGGCCGTGCTTAAGAAGCATGACTTCTCTATCGGAGGCGCCACTTTCGATGGCGGCACTGTCTCCGCCCTTCATTGGGGAATAACCGACGCCTCCGGGAAATCTGCGATAATTGAATTCGACCATGGAGAGATCAGGACCTACGACATGGAAGACTTCCAGGCCATGACAAACGATCCCAACTGGCCGGCAATGACTGCCATCCTCAACTACTGGAACAAAATCGGGGGACAGCATATGCTACCGGGCACGGTCAGCAGTCCCGACCGCTGCGTTCGCGCCAACTATTTCGCACATCATGTTGAGAAGACTGCCGACCCGTTCCTTGGCGTCAGCATCACGAGGAGCATCCTTGTCAACGCCAGCGTGCCCTATACGTATCAAATCCAGGGTGAACCCAACGTCTCGTCTACTCAGTGGCGCTCTTTCGCTGATTTGAAATACCGTCGCTACTATTTCGATATTGTGACCAACATGGGCTATTATTTCATCGACCTCACGAAATGCGATCTGCGTCCGGGAGCCTCTGTCATGAAGCTCGACACTTCTAAGGAAACCCTGCTCGTAGGCGAAGCCAACGCAGTCCTGAAAAAAAGCGACCCCTTCAAGCCAATGTATTGATGACTTTTCAGCTTCGGTCCTGACGACCGCATATCCGCAAACAACCACGATAAGGGCGGCGACAATCAGATTGTCGCCGCCCTTATCGTGGTTGTTTGCGCTTTTGATGGCTTACGGACGCGTGTAGCCGTCAGCCTGACATCTCTTCGTCATTGCCTCGATACGCTTCTTGGTGTCGGGATGCGAAGAAAACATCTTTTGAATGTAGCTTTGCTGAGCGGCATCACCCTCAAGGCTTTGCAGCTTTTCAAACGACTTGACGATTCCCCAGGGATTGTGGCCTTTTGAGACGAGGAAATCATAGCCGCAATCGTCGGCCTCTTTCTCCTGCTTCTGAGAATATTTGGCGTTGAGAAGCGACTGGCCGAGAGAGCCGAGCTGCGATTCTGTCAAGGCTGCGGCTTTTCCGCCGGTGGAGGCAATGGCGTCTTTCAACGCCCCTGTAAGGAGCTCGTTCTTAAAAGCGTTTTTTGAGTGATGCTTGAGGACGTGGCCGATCTCATGACCGATCACTCCCATCAATTCGTCATCATCCATGATGTCCATAAGAGAGGAGAACACCCTTACGCTGCCGTCAGGACATGCGAATGCATTCACATCGATCACGTTGTAGACCTTGAAATTCAATGGAATCCCGTCGGCATCGGTGATGCCCTCAGTCAGTTTGCGCAGACGCTGTGTGTAGGGGTCGTCTTCCGGAAGCACCGGATTGTTCTTATCCATCCAGTCGACCGACTCCTTTACGTAGGCTGCCATCTGCGCATCGGTCAGCGTGAATGCCTGCACTGCTTTTGTGGCTCCGCCTATAGCTTTTTTCAGATTAAACTGAGCAAAAGCAGGAGTCGCGGTCCCTATCAGAGCGACCGCCATGACAATTCTTAAGATTACTCTTTTCATTGATGTTTTTTTATTGTAATTTTGCGATTATAAATCGTGACTGACAAATAGGTCAAACTAATCAATCCTCTCAGGCATGACAAGGTCGTTGGATCAAGTTATTGAGTGTACGGTTTTTCACATCATCGAACGTGGTATGCAAAACAAGACTACATATTATCCGGATTGACTTGACCACCAACTCTGTTGCCGATTGAATCTCATTACAAAATTACAAATTTTTCTTCATATGACGAAATCAATCTGTAAAGATTCTTGGAGAACTTTCTTAGGATGCGTGATTCTTTTTCTTTGCATCATGATGATTGCGGGGACCGTCTCTCTTTCAGCCTCCACGTTGGCCTCTCCATCTATACCCATTGCCATTGCCGTGATTCTCGCGGCGATATCGGCGATTCCTCTCTACAGGATGTGGAAATGGCTGACTCGCTCAGAGAATTTCCTGCCCAATTTCATATGCCATTTGATTGTATTTTCATCGGCCTTTTCATTCTCTATCTATGCTCTCAACTTTGCTTTTCCCCAGGAGGGCACAAGATATCAAATCAAGGCAACTGTTGAAAAGAAGATATCGAAGACCCGTCATCATTCGAAAAGAGTGGGACGCCGATACACGACGCAGGGTGAGCCTTATAAGGTCTACGAAATTGAGGTCAGGCTTCCCGACAGCGTAAAAAAAGACTTTTCCGTTAACGTCGAAAGATATATATACTCCCATAAGGGAGACACCGTCATCCTGAACGCTGAAAAAGGGATGTTCGGAATCGTGACTCTAAGACTTGATCCTGAAATAAAGCGACCCAAACCCAAACCCCGCCGGCACCGCAACCTAAAATTGCAAGATCAGTTTTATTAAATATGCGACGTACAGAGCCACGAGGATTCCACCCGCCCATCTTCCTATGCGGCGTGCCACTATACTGAGCAGACATAAAATAGTGCCAGCCCTACAAGAAAGAATAGAATGTCGTGGAACATAACGTGGAATTATAATAGTTGAGGACGCCAATCGTCATGTCCAACAGAACAGGGAATAAACGCCCTTTATAATAACAACGTCTCTACAATCTATTCGTTCATTGCCGTTGCTTTATATTCTGCCTGCTCCCATAGAGCGCAATTTACAATCAACCGGGAGCATGACTCTTCTAACGTAGTTTCAACATCGTCCCCGACTTCAGCTGTGTCTCTTCGGTTATGAAGTTCAGTTGACACAAACGCAATGTAGTGATGCCTGCCCTTTCGGCTATCTCTGCGACGGTGTCGCCCGGACGGACAATGTAGGTTTTCTTATCTTCAAGCGACATTCTTGCCCCATTGAATCCCGTCGCGATTACCCTTTGTTTCTCCTTGGCTTTTTCAGCCACCATATTCCTGTAGCCTTTGGCAAATCCGGAGGAAAAGTCAAACACGGTGCGCGGGTCGAGAGCCGTCCCCATGTATCTTGTCTCGAAATGCAGATGCGGGCCGGTGGAGCGTCCGGTGTTGCCGCTAAGCGCAATCGGCTGCCCGGCCGCCACCTTGTCTCCCTTTCCGACGAGCGAGAGCGTAAGATGGGCATAGCGGGTCTCCATGCCATTGTCATGGCGCACCACCACGTAATGTCCGTATCCATTCCTTTCATACCCTACTCTTTCAATATAGCCGGCAAGGGCGGAACGCACAGTGTCGCCTTGCTCCATCGCGATATCTATCCCTTTATGAAGACGTCCGTATTTAGCGCGGTAGCCGAATTCGGAGGTTATCCTCCCCCATTCCGGAGTATAAAGCGAACCTTGGAAGCCGGGATGGCGATTCACTCCCGAATAAAATTCTGCGGAAGGCTGTCCAACGAATCCGTTCTGATAAAATCCGCCGGCCGAAAATGCAAGCGAAACATAGTTGAGGGAATTTATCGGAGAAACTACAGAATTGCCGTCAGCTCCCTGCTCTCCGACATACGACAGGGATGAACCTATTCCAAAGGGATCGGCCACTGCCCCGAGCGCACCGAGCACTCCCTCATCTCCCGATGTCGATTCGGCTCCCGGCTGTGTCGCAATCTCTGTCAATGCTCCAAGCCATTCCCTGCTGCCGGACTCGGATGTCGCAACGTTTTTTCCAGACTCAGAGATGATATAAGAAAAGATGTCTGTCTGGGCTTGTGAAGATACACACAAGCCACAGACAGACGCCATGCAAACTACTACGCGAGAGAGTATGTTCATATTCCGTTAATCTTTAGGCAATTCTTTAGGGGAGCCGGATGATAATTTGCCCTGCTCCATTCCTATCTTCTTTCTCTCCATAATCAGAGGGGCAATGAAGAGAATCCAGGCTGCACAAGCCACGAAAGCAAGGAAAGTGAAGCCTGCGAGAATCATGAATTTCTTGGGGCTTGATGCTTTCACAGGCACCGTGGCCGGAGTCACGACCGCATATACAGGCGTGTTTTCCTGCACCCTTGCCTGAGCCTTCTGCACTTGCTGGGCCGTCTGGTTGTAGAGATTGAAAGCAAGTGTCGCCTCGTTCTCAAGACGGTCGCGCATGGTCTGTGCGGAATGGAAAGCAAGACTCTGGTTGCGGTCGAGATAATCGGCATACCGTTGCTGGGCCTTATAGTAATTGTTTTTAGCCTCCTCATTCAGTTTTTCGGCATACTTAAGGTCATTACGAGCCTTGTTCGTACGATAATCCGTGATATATTCCTGCAGACGGGCCACCACCGTATCTGCAAGGATAGCAGATATACGGGGATCCTGCATCGTCACGTCGATGGTGACGACACTGGTCTTCTGGTCGACTGAAGCACTGACTCTTCTGTTGAGGGCTTCCACGAGCTGGCTCTCATCAAGGGTCAGCTGGAAATTATCGAGCTTATGGTCGCCTGGAACTTCCTCCTTCGTCTTTAAAAGCCCGATCAGCTTACCCGGCACACCTAAGACGGCACTCCACCAAGGCGCGGAAGTCTCCTCTTCAAGAAACTGGCGCACAGTCATGATGTTGCCATCCTCCTTGGTCTGCACTTCCACGTCGAAAAGACTTGTCGTGAAGGGAACCGAGCTGACCACGTCGGGATAAAGCTGAGGATATACCGCGTCAGCTCCTGACGCGTTACCCGCTGACAGGCCCGCCATCGAAGCGAGAGCCCCGAGGCTGCCGCCGCTGGCCTTTGCATCTGTGATTTCCGGAGAGAGCTTCACGGAGGTGGAGTATTCCTTCGGAATGCTGAAGGCGATTACCAAACCGACCACCGCGCCGCACACCGACCAAATCGCAAGCTTCTTCCTCTGGGCCCACAATTTTGAAGCAAGTTCAAGAAGGTCGATCTCCTTCTCCTCTTCTTCATGATTTTTCCTTATATCGTTGTCTTCCATTTATTCAAAAAAGTTCTTCTATAGGCCGGATTCTGTTTTTCTATAACCAAATCCTTAATATTTTATCCTTAATGCTTGATACTTTATCCTTAATACTTACTTAAAGATATTGGTGATGGTAGCCGCCATTGTGGCCACGGAGGAGAAGCTTGTCGCAAACGCCAGAATCTTCGTCCAGTCGGTGCCGCCTGTATTGGATTTGGAAGGCACAATAATCTGGCAACCGGGTTCAATCGGCGTGTTGCGTTTTGCTTTTGCCACTGTGCCGTTGAGATAAACGATGAATGCTTTCCCTTTCTTGGCACGCTGACCATATCCACCCGCCTGGTCGATATAATAGCTGAGCTTCTTTCCCGGCTCATATACTACAGCATTCGGGAACATCACGTCGCCGGAGATCTTGACCGTGCTTTGCTCCTCGGGTATGTAAAGGCGGTCGCCGGGTTGAAGCACGAGGTCATAGTGAGTCCCGGGATTTGAGATAGCCTTTTCAAGATCGATTCCGACGCTATAGGTCGGCGACACCTCAATCTTGCTCAAGGCGATAGAGTCGCCCTGCCCTGCCTGGCTGTTGGACATTGCCAGACGAAGAGCCTCGCGTCTTGCAAGATATTCCGACTCACTGAGCCTACGCTCAAGATGGGCACCTTTCACGTATGCACCATCTATAATACCTCCGGCCCTGCGCACAAGGTCAGACACTCTTTCATTACGTTTCTCAAGAGTATATTCGCCATCAAAGAGCACTTCTCCGTTGATGGAGACTGTCTCCTGAGCTGCATAACCCGGGCTCTTGCGGATTTCCACGCGGTCGAAAGGCTTCAGAAGGAAACCATGACCCTCTCCCATGGCAAGGCCGTTTTTGATAGTCAGCTGATATATCTTTGAGATCTGCTGGGTTGCCTCTGTCGCAGCCGGATCCACGATTCGGCGGGATACGTCGACACGAGCCGTGGAAGCGCCCTCGAGCAGACCGCCGGCCTGCATAATCAAGTCTTCGAGAGTTGTGTTGTCGGCATATGGATATGTGCCCGGACGGGCCACCTGACCTGCTATAGTCAGCGCGCCGCGTTCCTCAAGTTCGTGGATGCTGGAAATGACGATGAGGTCATTGCGTTTCAAGGTTACGTCGGGAGCGGCTCCGGCGAGGATATCCTTAAGGTCGAGAGCCATCACCTCAAGCTGGAGATCGGGGCCTTCACGATAAAGGAGCACCCTGTCGGTATAAGCGTCATCGGTCACGCCGTCGGCCTTGCGGATAAGGTCGCCTACGGTCGTAAGCCCATTTCCGATGGCAAACATACCGGGACGGTAAACTGCGCCTTTAAGCTCTACGCGGTTGGCATAACGGTCGAGGATTGTCCCGACGGTGATAATGTCGCCATCCTGCAGACGATATGAAGCGAATTCTCCACGGTCGATGTTGTAGAGTTCGTTCTCCGTACCGCTCTGGCGGGCCAATCTGACCATTCCGGAATAGGCACCGCCAGTGAAACCACCGGCATAGTCGAGAAGGGATTTGATGGTCTCGTCGGGTTTTATCTCGTAATACATCGGACGCTTCACGTTGCCGTCGATGCTGACAAGACGGTCGTAAGGGGGCACAATAATGACATCGCCCTCTTGCAGACGGATGTTGCCTTTGGTCTTGCCATCGAAGAGATATTCATATATATCCACGCCGGCAATCTTTTTATTATTGCGAAGCACCTGGATATTTCTAAGCGAACCTATGTCGTTGATGCCTCCGGCCCTGTAGAGAGCGTGGAAGACGCTTGAGAATGGCGACATACGGAACGTGCCCGGCGTTGCCACCTCTCCGAGGATATCCACCTGAATTGTGCGCACCTGTCCGAGAGTCACCTGAATGTCGGTCTCTGCCTCATCCATTCCGGCATATTTTCTGGAGAATGAGTTCTTGATATGTTTGTTGGCGTCGGCTATAGTCATACCGTTGAGATAGACCGGGCCGATCTGAGAAATCATGATGCTTCCTTCAGGGGAGATTGTCTGACGGAGATGGTCTTCCGAAGTGCCCCATATATCGATTATTACTTCGTCGCCGGGGCCGAGACGGTAGTTCTGTGGAGTTGCTAGATTTTCGCTTGGCTCAAAGGTCAGTGAACGGGAATTGAATACGTCATGACCATATATATGGCGAGCGGAGACTTTATTGTCGCCACCTTTGTCGACTTCGCGGCTTATATCGTCCATAGCGGCATCGCTGACATCGTTCGAAGCGTCGTGACGGCGTTCGGCGTTGGCTGCTCCCACGCCTTGATTGACGACTTGCTTCTCCGTAGTCTGTTGAGATTCGAATTTTGCCTTGATGCGCTTGGCCTGCTCAGGCGTGACGCCTTTCGCCATAAGCTCCTGCCCGATTTGCTTATCGGTCTTGCCGGCAGCCGACTGTTGCTTGATATAGTTTATAACTTCCTGGTCGGTCAAAGCCGAAGCCATAAGGGCGCATGCCATAAACAGTGACAATAAAACTCGCCTGATTTTCATACCTTATAACCTAATGATTCTGTATTATCGAATTATATGAAGTTGTTTTAACTTTTTACGCAAATGAAGTTGCGATCTGCGTAGTGAGGATTCAGCCTTATAGGAAAGATTGCAGTTCTCACGTCCGCAAAAAAAGTGGAATGACTCCTGTTGTGCCAAGGCAAGCTCTTTCAGAGAGAAACTTTCATAGGTAAGTCTTGAAAAAAAATGGCCAAAGCAAAATCACTGCAAAGTTAATAGTTATTTCGCAAGTGGCAAAATAAGTCACTGTTTTTTCGCATAATTCAATATATTTTTATGTTAGCCTCGCAGCCGATAAGGGAATTGCCGAGGGACATGATATCCGGGAGTGATGGACTTGATGAGGAGTGTGAGCAAACAAAAAGAAAGGGCCATGCAAACAGTTTGTCAGACAGTTTGCATGGCCCTTTCTTGGGTTTTCTTTAATAACTACGGCCTACCGTAGTTATAGCCATCCGTGGAAGTGCCGCCTGATCGTTATGACGGCTAACAGATTACTTGAGGATTCACGATGCATGATGCACGATGCACAATTGGGCTGAGCGCGGACTCGGTAGGTTCAAACTACGGAAACCACGTGAATAACCACGAAAACCACGTGATTCTGAAAATTAATAAACCGCTAATATTTAAGTAAATATTAAAATCACGGGGCTTTGGGATAGACTCGGGCCGGACTTGAGCACCGCAGGCCGGGAGGCCATGCGCTCCATGCTGGACTTGGCGCGGACTCGGTCGGACGGTAGTCGCAGGCCGGAGGCCGTGCGCTACATGTTGGACGCGGCATGGTGTCACGGGGCAGGTTCGGAGGGCTGTCGCCATGCCGGGGTTGGTGGAATCCTTTTCATGCACGAAACCTGATGAAGCGACCTCTTTGGGAGTGGTGGCGACAGCCACGCATGGCTGCCGGTCGTGGGGCATCACTGCCATCAAAAATTCGTGACGGACGAGACGGGGGATGCTGGGGCATCGCTCCCGGACGGGACGGCACTTGTTTTTGCTTCGGTTTCGTCGGATGACTTCCGTCAGGTTGGACTCGGATTGGACTGAGCGCAGACTCGACGCGGCAATAAATTGCCGCGCACTGAACCGCCCTACGGCACGAGCTTATTGAGCTCGGACTCGGTTGTGCGCAGGCCGGAGGCCATGCGCTCCATGCTGGACTGAGCGCAGACGCGGTGGAGTCGCTGACGGGTGTTGCAGAATGTCAATGTTCTCTTAATGGGGGCTTCTCAGGGCCTCCATGGCGGCAGTCAGTCGGGGCGGCTTTTTGCGTCTGTGCCGGGCCGGGGACGGTTGAGTGGCTTTGTCGCCTTCGCCTTGACGATGGGCCGGGAGGG
>VSPO01000063.1 GCA_009775375.1 Muribaculaceae bacterium
GATGGGACAACGACTATCTACTTTATGCCTTAAAAAGTTTTGATTTTGTAAAAAATTAAGATGCGTCAGCCGTGTGTATTTGGAGGGCAGGTATTGTTTTTATTATTTAAATTTTGTAATTTTGTAACATCATAAAAAAAACAAAATATAAGGCATGTATAAAAATGTCTATTGCTTTTATTTGCAATACTTTTATTAGTTGGTTGTGAATCCAAGGATGAGATCACTACTCCAGTCGTCCTAAAAAGCCAAATTACCATGGACGACTTAGACAATATGCACTTTACAATGAAATCAATTCTTGAAAACGATTCTAATGCCACAAGGTCAGAAGATCTTTTCAATGACACATTGAAATGCAAAATGATTATCAATCCTCTGATAGAAGATGGGAAAAACATACAATCCCAATTGATAAGACAAAAAGGGAAAATGTCAGCAGATGAATTAGAATTCTTTGAATCAATGGATGAAAATGAACTTGCGATTCTATCTCTTTTGACAATTTATACATCTACCGAAAACCTATCTGCCCAAACTAGAAGCGTTGATATGGGAAGATTGACATCTTGCCTTGGTGTTGCAATAGGACTCTCTGCCATCTCCGAACTTAGAGTGGGTGGTGTCATATCTGCAAAAACTGTGGGCAGAGCGGTTATGGCCATTGCCAAAAGATACGCTGGATATATCGGAGTTGCTCTAATGGTCTATGATTTCTATGATTGCTTTTACTAAAATATTCAATGTGCGAAGCCTTGAAGAAACTGCCGTGATAAACATGGTATCCTTCATTATATGGACAACAAGCATTCTTATTGATAACTCCGTTTTAGGCTGGATTGCGTTTTCATTAGCATCGGGCACTCTTATTTTCAATATAATAGGATTGGCCTTCATCAATAAAGCTTATTTCGATGAAGAACGCACACAAGTTGTAGGCAGATATATAAACCAGACTATCTTCTCCATTTGCTTTACAGTGGCTTTTCTTGCCTTAAGGAATATACAATGATTTTAGAATTAATTCTGAATTCTAAAAGATCCCCTCCTCCAATAAAAAGCGCGGAGACCTCGGAAAGAGGCTCCGCGCTTTTCTCTGTCTCAGCTTTTTTTTGTAATTTTGTAGGGTTGAAGCCGTTTGCGCTTCTCCCAACTAAGTTTTGGCTCAATTTGCCCCTTTTGATATGGACAGCACAACCCCCGAAAACACACGCCCGGCTATTCGCCCAGACGTGATCAACTATGACGACATCCGGAAGATGGCGCCTTTCCTCGACGGACACCCAAAGCTCGTCAACGGCGTGATGCACTTCCTCCGCCTCGACGAAATCAACCGCATCCACCGGACGTATTGCGACACCCCGGGAGTGGAATTCGCCCACCGCCTGATCAAGGATGAGTTCAAATTCAAGCTCAGGATCGACAATCTCCAGGTGCTCTCCAACTTCCACAATGGCCCCTTCATCACCGTCAGCAACCATCCCTTCGGAAGCTACGACGGAATCCTGCTCATCGACATCGTCGGAGAGTACAGGCCCGACTTCAAGGTCATGGTCAATCTGATGCTCAACAACATCCAGGCCATGCGCGAAAACTTCATAGCCGTCGACCCCCTCAAATCCGATGACCCCGAAAAGAAGAAAATCACCATGCAGGGCATCCGCGAGGCCATGAAGCACGTAAAGCAAGGCCATCCGCTCGGCTTCTTCCCCGCTGGGGCCATGTCGAAGCTCGACAGCTCCCTGACCGTGCGCGACCGCGAATGGCAGCCATCCATCATCCGCCTCATCAAGCAGCTGAGAGTCCCCGTCATCCCGATATATTTCCATGGCCACAACTCCTGGATTTTCAACCTCCTTGGAGTGATCGACTGGCGCCTGCGCACGCTCCGGCTTCCCCGCGAGGTGATGCGCGCCTACGGCCGGGAAGTGCGCGTCTCAATCGGCGACCCGATATCCGTGGAGAGGCAAGACCGCTGCGCGACGGTAGAAGCCCTCTCCGACCTGCTGCGAGGAGCGACCTACGCCCTCAAATCCCTTAAATAATCCAATCAAACCACGAATAAGAAAATGGACGAAGTCCTGAAAGCGAAACAACGCTTCTCAATCATAGGCAATTCCCCCGCCCTCATCGCCGCTATCGAAAGGGCCGTGAAGGTGGCCCCGATCGACCTCTCCGTGCTCGTCACGGGTGAGAGCGGCGCGGGAAAGGAATTCTTCCCGAAAATCATCCACGCCTATGGCGCGAGAAAGCACAAGAAATATATAGCCGTCAACTGCGGGGCTATCCCCGAAGGCACCATCGACAGCGAACTTTTCGGCCATGAGAAGGGCTCTTTCACCGGAGCAATCACCTCCCGCAAGGGCTATTTCGAAGAGGCCGACGGCGGAACGATTTTCCTCGACGAGGTGGCCGAACTGCCGCTGACGACGCAGGCCCGCCTGCTGAGGGTGCTCGAATCGGGAGAATTCCTGAAAGTCGGCTCCTCCACCGTGCAGAAGACCGACATCCGCGTCGTGGCCGCCACCAACGTAGACCTCCTCAAGGCCGTGGCCAAGGGGAAATTCCGCGAAGACCTCTACTACCGACTCTCAACCGTGGTCATCGATGTCCCCTCCCTCCACGACCGTGGCGACGACATCGTCCTGCTCGCCAGAAAATTTGCAGCCGATTTCTCCGAAAAATACCTGACTGCCCCCATCTCCTTCTCCGAGGAGGCGCGACGCGCCATGAAGCTCTACAGATGGCCCGGCAATGTCCGGCAGCTCAAAAACATCATAGAGCAGCTCGCCCTCTTCAACGCCGGGGAGGAAATCTCCCGCCGGGTGATGCTCGAAGCCCTGCCGCTCGACCATTCGGCGGCTTCCTCGCTCGTGGCAAGCAGCCACGACATAAGCTACGAGACTGAGCGCGAGATGCTCTGGCAGCTCGTCTACGCCCTCAAGCAGGAGCTTGCCGAACTGAAGGCGAAGGTCGACAAGGCCGACCCCTCCCCCGCCGACAGTCGCAGCCGCCACGCCGCCACGCAGTCGCTTATCAAGTATGAGCCCCCGGTGGCGGAGTCTGCCGGCATTGAGGATGTCGTGGCCGTCCCGACCCTTGAGGAGTCGGAACGCGACGCCGTGGCCGCAGCCCTCAGGCGCAACGGAGGCAACAAGAAGAAGACAGCCGAACAGCTCAACATTTCGCAGCGCACTCTCTATCGAAAAATCCATGAGCTCGGCCTCGACCTCGACGAAGGCTCCGAACGCGAACCAAACGAAGACTGACACTCTCCATAAACTGAAAATGAACGCTTTTTTACGAATTAAAGAAAATCTGACCCGCGCGGCGATAGCGAAGGCGGCTGCATGGATAGCCGTCTGCATCATCGTCCCGACATTCCAGGGATGCGTGCCCTCCTATAAGTTCAACGGCTCGGCCCTCAACTACGACGTCTACAAGACTATCGACATCACGGAGTTCCCGATCCGTGCGGCCCTGGTCTACCCTCCCCTGCAGCAGACTTTCGAGAACAAACTTCTCGACACCGTCACCCGGCAGACCCGGCTTCAGGAAATCGACGGCAACTCCGACCTGGAGATGACCGGGGAGATCACCGGCTACTCCCTCTCCCCGCAATCGGTCGGAGAGGATGCCTACGCCACGGAGACGCGCCTGACCATCACGGTCAGGGTGAAATATACCGACACCAAGAACTCCGCCAACAACATCGACCAGAGCTTCTCGGCCTACCGTCAGTTCTCAAGCTCGCTGATGCTGACCGACGTGCAAGACGACCTCTGCAACGAAATCTGCGATGAGCTCGTCGACCTTATATTCAACGCCACCCTCGGCAATTGGTAAACCGCTATGGAGAAGTATCCTTATTTCATAAATCCGGCTCTGGAAGCGCTCAGGCAGGGCGATGTCTCCGCCGAGGAGGCGCAAAGGCTGCGTAGGCTGATCGCGGCAAACGTCGGCGACGTCCCGTCGCTCCGGATGATGCTCGGCATCGACCCTGAGGAATTCGCGGAGTTCTATCCCGACCTCCTTCCCCCGTCGCTATCCACGGCCGACACCATCGACTCTTTCCTCTCCCGCTTCGGCAATCCCGACGCTCCGACCCCCATGGCCGCAAAAGAGATTCCTGAGCCTGCCGAGAATCCCATCCCTCCCGCCAAAATCTCTCTGGAGGAACCTCCCACAGTCTCTTTGGCTAATAAACTTATAAAAAATCATGATTATCAAGACGCTTTGGAAATTATTCAGCAATTAATCTTGATTTATCCGGAAAAAAGTGTTTACTTTGCAGACCAAATCCGTTTCCTGAAGAAATTAATCTTCAACGAAGCAAGAAAACCTCAAATTGAAAAGCCGTCTGCACAAGGCGGCCGCAACTCATAACATTTTCTAAACATGTACATCTTTCTTTGCATCCTCATTGTGATTGCATGTCTGCTCCTCATCGGCGCAGTGCTTATTCAGAAATCAAAAGGCGGCGGTCTCGCCTCCGATTATTCACAAGGCAACCAATATCTCGGCTATCGCAAGACCACCGATTTCATTGAAAAAGCCACCTGGAGCCTCGCAATCTTCATTTGCGTGATCAGCATCTGCGCTTCGTTCGCAATCAAGGCTCCCATCAACGTCTCAAGCATGGCTCCGGCTCCCGCCCCCACAAGCGCTCCCGCTCCGGCTCCAACCCAGACGCCTGCGCCCGCCCAGACTCCGGCTCAAGCCCCTGCCCAGACTCCCGCAGCAAATTGAATTTCTCATAACTGTTTATGAAAGGCCCTGCCGCTCCATGCGACAGGGCCTTTCCCCTTTTTTGATGCTTAACCGAGCTGATTAATGTTTCTCGCTTTTCAGTCCAAGAAATATCGGCATTACGAAAGTATAAGCAATGACCGACATCATAAGGCCTCCGATACTACCCACTGCAAGGCTGAACCAGAAATCGTTTTCCAGTTCCCTCTCAAACAGGAATGGCAGCAAAGAAAGCATTGTCGATAACACAGTCAGGAAAACCGGCATTGCCTTTATTCTGAATGCCTCAAGATACACTTCCTGCTTGCTGAAAGCTTTCCCCTCTTCAATTCGCGCTTTAAGAAGACTCCTGTATTCAAATATCTGGTAGATGCCAGCGTTGACCACAATGCCTGCCAAAAGCACCATCGAGGCAAACCCTCCATTACCAAACGGTGCCCCCGTAAGATAGAACGCAAGGAAAGTGCCTATGAACGACACCGGAATAAGGCTGATTATCACCAATGGCAGGGTCATTGATTCAAAAAGCACCGCGCAGACAAAGTAGATTATAACCGCCACGAGAAGGAGGAGCCAATACTGTGTGCCGTCGTCATTATGCCATCCCTGGGTGCGGTTCAGGCAGCGGTAGCCTACCGGGAACTTCGAGTTGAATTCTTCTGTGACTTTTTTTATCATTTTGCTAGAATAACTCCACGAGGCAAGCACGTTGAATGCGACTCTCAATACATACTCCTGGTTCCTTCGCGGGATGCTGTTCTTGGCCTGCCTACGCTCTATCCTCATATAGTTGGAAAGTCTTGCCGGCTGTCCGTCGATGTTAAGATAGGAGTTGTCAAGTTGCCAGTAGTCGAATGCCTCCACCCTGTCCGACCGCAGTCGGATTTCGGAGTCAATAAAACTATCTTTGTATCGTCCCAGCTCCCTGTCGGCAAGTAGCTCTCGCAGCGAGGCATGTACCCCATGGAGTGGGAAACGGTCAAGGACTATCCGTTGCTTGTCATATGCCATATACAGCTCGTCTTCCTGTACCTCATGTCCGGGCGTCTCAATGACTATGTCTTGCACGCGCGTATTCCCTGAAAGCCTTGATTTTATTTCCTCCGCAAAACGGCAAAGCCTGTCGTAATTATAGCCTGCGATCTCTATGCTATGAGAACGGTGGGTAAGGTTAAGTGAGTTGCTGAAGCCTCTATCGCTAACTCCATTGGTGCTCCAGTCGGCACCGCCAAGCGAGACTAGAAGGCCTATCACCTCGTCTTCCAAGAAATAGGGGAAGTCGGAGTTGCGATGTTCCTCCTTGAATTCAATCTCTATCAATCCTCCTCGGCTGTCGACGTTGGTCTGAAAACGCTCTATCTCCTGAAAGCCTGATAAAAACCGCTCTATATGTAGCATCTTGTCGTTAAGCTCGTGCACGCTTCCCCCTACGGGCATCACCCCCCTGATCAATAGTCGTTTCTCCCTTTGCTGCGGAGGTCCGTCTGAACCTGCCTTGATACGTTCGGAGAAAAGACGCATAGTGCCTCCGAGATATGTGGATAGAGACCCTTTCAGGTAGCGTACAAAGAAGTCGCTTCCGAAGGTGGCGTTATACGTTTTCTCATACCACAATGACTCCCGACTTTCCTCCTTGGGGATAAAGATTTTGTCTTCATCTCCGAGCTTGTCGGGAAGCGCAAATACCGGAATCCCGAAGATAAGGATAAGCGACACTATGTAGAGCCATTTCCTTTTTCGGGTGAGGCGTATATACCGGCCGTAAATCTTCAGCAGCTTTTCTTCGATTCTATCCTCTTTCTCGTCCGGTTTGACTGGGTCATTTCCTGTATACCCAAGCTTCTCCACCAAAGCCGGAACGAAGAGGAGTGCCACAATCAGCGATACTGCCAGGTTAATGATAATGATCCATGAGAAGTCATAAAGGTCTTTGCGGATATGTTCGGGAAGGAAGAATATGATTATTAAGGAACCGATTGTAGTAAAGAGCGCGGCAAGTATGGCGAAGAAAGCGTCGCGGTTCCGGTGGTGCAGATAATGGTCTACCATCACTATCGACGAGTCGATGATTATCCCTAACGACACAGTTATTCCGGCAAGCGCGAAGGTGTGCAGCCGCAGGTCGAAGAGCCGATACACAAGCACGGCTATGAGTATATTGGCGGCGAGTGTGGCCGAGGTGATGAATAGGTATTTCCATCTCCTCCTTATGATCCATACGAAGGCCATCAGGATGAGGAGCGACAAAACACTCCGTCTGACCAGCGTGTCGAGCTCCGACTCGGTCTTTTCGGCGGCGTTGTAAGTCAGCGATAGGAACACTCCTTTCTTTAATCCGTCTCCCAGCTCATCTATGCGTTCGCGCAGACTATGGGAGAGCCTTATGATCGGAGCGTCGGCATCGATGTAGACGTTGAGATAGATTGTGCTAAGCCCATTGAGGCGGTAATAGCTACCCGGGAGTCGGTCTTTGTATTCGTATGACGCGAGGTCGCCGAGATAGACTATCGTCCCGTCAATGTTCTTGACAGGCATATGCTCCAGTGGCTTGCCTAACTGGCCGACGTCGAGGTAGAGGGCCTTTCTCTCGCCAGGCTTCCCGGGGGAATTTACGGTCAGCTCTCCCACAATCTCGGAGCGTCCCATGAACCCCTTTACGGCTCCCTCAATGTCATCTACTGTGATGGCCGCCGCCCTGAGTTTCATAGGGTCGTAGGTTATCTCCACATACTTGCCGGCTCCCCCGGTTATTTCGACATGTCTAACGCCCTCCATCCCTTTCAAAGCAGGCTCCATCTGCAATCTGACATATTCTTTCAGCTGGTCGTCCTTCATGGAGGCGTTAAGCTGATACGTAAGCAGCAGCTTCTCTTTCCCTTCCTCGCCCGTGTCCGTCACAACCTCACCTCCGGTCAGTATAGGATAGCTGACATTTTCGGGAAACTTGCGGTAGATTTGTCTCAACGCGGAGGCAATCTCGAATTTTGCCGCCGACACGTTGACCTTTGGTTTCAGCTCTATCACCACCCGACCGCTTCCGAAGTTCGATATCGAAGACACGCTCTCCACCCCTTTTACCCCCGAGACCACTCCCTCGATGCGCGAGGTGACATTCTGTTCGATTACCTTTGGTGACGCGTCGGGCCAGCTGAAACTCACCCTAAGTGTTTTCCCTTGCCGCAGTCGTGGCTCTGGCTCGACGTCGAGCAGCGGAATCACGGCTATCCCAGCAACGACTGCAATCACCGCCACAAGGATAAGGGTAAATGGAGAAATCGCGTCAAGCCGTGCAAGAAAACGGTTGCCTTCATTCTTCATGGTATTGCTTTTTTGTGGGGAGAGGCTTGTAGATCAGATAGTATGCCAAGGGCACTATGAAGAGGCTGACCGCTGTGCCAACCGTCATGCCCGTCACGAGTGTCAGCGAGAGCGGATACTGCAGGGCAGACCCCAAGTCTACCTTGTGCAGAAATGGCAGGAGGGCAAGGATTGTGGTGAGCGACGTCATAAGAATCGGGCGCAGCCGTTTGTGCCCCGACTCCGAGACGGCTTCGAGCAGTGGAATACCGTTGCGTCGTAGGCCGTTGATAGTATCAATTTTCAATATGGAGTCGTTGATGATGATGCCGGCCATGACCACAAGCCCCGTCATCGACATTATGTTGAGCGTCTCGCCTGTAAACCATAGCACGATCAACACGACACACACATCGACCACCATCTCGAAAAGGATGATGAGGGGCTGCACGAGGCTTTCGAACTGTGCTGCGAGAATGAAATAGAGCAGGGCAAGCGACACGGCCAAGACTATTGCCAGTTCCGCGACAAGGCTACGGCTACTGAAATACTCTCCCGCGTAGGCTACGGCATATTCCGGATGCCTCTTCACGAAGCCGTCGGTGTATGCCATCACCTCCCGGATATCCTTGCTGTCGGCGTTGATTCCTATTGGGTAATAGTCTCCCGTCCCGGCGGCGTGGAGCCTCTTGTAATCTTCTCGACGCATCTGTTTCAGGAGCAACGACAAGGGTATGTCTACGCCCCGGTCGTTCTTCACCGAACCACCCATAACCCGATCGCTCTCGTTGCCGTGGACTCCGACCATGACAGGGATGGCGTTTGCCCCGTCGCTGATTTCAAACACCTTGTTCTTGTGAACCGACTCGCGCAAATGCGAGTAAAGGCTGCGGTATCTCACCCTGTGGAAGGTAAGCCTCTCCATGTCGGCGAGATACTGTATGTTCTCCTCTGTTACTACCGGACGCACGTAGACGCCCGGGAACCTTCCCCGCAGCGAATCGACAAAGGTGCGGCTCCGTGTCACTTCCGGGCGGGAGCCGTCGGCGGTCTGCAAGCGTATTTCAAGGTCGTTGTCTCCGGTATTGAAAACCATCTCATAGAGGTTGCCTGACGACTCGAACTCCATGCCGGCTTCAGGATAGGCTCGCGCAACCTCCTTCTCAATGCGGCTCTTCACCTGCGTCATAGTCTGCGAGTCAGGGCATTTCACGTATATCACCGTCTCCGAGGCCGTAAGTTCCTTCGTATGTGGGAGCAGGAACTGTTGCACGCCCGCCATAACGGTGGTATGCTCCACGGCTTGGCCGAGGGCAGAAAGGAGCGCTGACGTACGCCTGTCGTTTTCTTCCACCGTTATTCCGGAGTTCCAATCGATAATCACCAGTGTGTCTTCCGGAGGGATGTAGGGCATCCGCTCCTTGTCGATCATAACAAAAATCCATACGGAAAGAGGGATACAGGCTACGCACGCCGCCATGCTTGCCACCGGATGCCGGAAAACCAACGAGTGGATCCTGTCGTAAAGCCTCATGCCGGCAGAGCCAGACTTGTCAGGCGTTGCCGGCTTCCTCCTGTAAAGCAGAAAGTAATATACCGGGATGACCAGCGTCGACACAAGGAGACTCGAGAAAAGGGCTATGGCAATGGCAATGGCCTGGTCGTAGAAGAGCGTGCCCGCAACGCCGCTCAGGAAAATGAGAGGTATGAACACCGAGCAGGTGGTCAGCACGCTGCTGAGCATAGGGGTGAACACCTCTTTCGTGCCTTCTGTCACGGCATCGCGAAGCGAACTGCCGATAAGCTGCCTCTGTCGGATGTTGTCGATGACTATGATTGAATTGTCCACCATCATCCCCACTCCAAGGATAAGTCCGGAGAGCGAGATTACATTGATGGATATATTCAGGAGATGGAAGGAAAGAAGGGTTATGAGCAACGACACCGGGATGGTAATGATTATCAGGACGGTCGGGCGCCAGTCGCGCATGAAGAAGAACAGCACGAGGCACGCAAGCACGGCCCCGAGGAGAAGGTTCATCTCAAGGTTGTCGATTGAATAGGAAAGTAGCCTTGTCTGGTCGCGTGTCAGCTTGAAGTCTATCTCCGGATATTCTTTACGGAAATCTGCAAGAAGGGTCTCCATCGCCTCTTTGAGCCCGTTCATCTGCGCGTCGTTTTGCTTCACTACGGCCAGGGACACCGCGTTGCGGCCGTCGCTTCTCACCATGCCGTCGCGTTCCGCTGTCTTCTCAGTGATGCTGCAGATTTCACCGAGAGTCAGAAGGCGTCCCTCGTGGTTTATGCAGATTCCTTCAATGTCCTCCTTCGTGAGCAGCTGCGAGTCGAAATGTATGTTATAGCGACGTGTACCGTCGGCGATGCTGAGGGTGCCAAGTGTAATGTTGTTATCGGCAATTACTCTTTCTATATCTTGCGCGGTAAGACCGAGGGCTACCATCCTTGCAGGGTCGGGCACGCATTCAATCACGGTGCCGGCGGTGCCGCTGACGTCCACCATCGCCGTCTGAGGCAACTGCTCTATTCGCTTTGCCATCACGTCTCTGGCGAAGCGCCCTAGTCCGGCGAAACGCATCCCCGCCCTGGTCAATGGAGCCTCCTCTCTCAGCGACATGTCGAGGTAGAAAGCCGGAATATCCATCGCGCTCGCTTTCATCACCTTCGGACGCTCTGCCCCTTCAGGAAGAAACCGCATGGCTCGGTCTACCTTCTCATTGACTTCGATGAAGATGATGTCCATATCGCTGCCCGGCTCGAACACAAGACGTATTGTGCCAACGTCCATTCGACTTTCGGATTGAATCTCCTTCAGTCCCGCCACCTGCAGCAACTGCTGTCGTAAGGGGCGTGTCGCGCTATTCTCCACCTCGTATGCCGACGAGCCAGGGAAAAGGGCCTGGACTGTGACCTGCGGCACGTCGATGTCTGGCATGAGCGACACAGGGATGTAGCGAAGTGACAGCGTCCCTATCACCATTATGGCCACAAGGCACATGCTGACCCCTATGGGACGGTTTATGAGGCTTTTAAGCATAGTTGTGGTATTTAGCGGGGTTTCACTTCTGTTCCGTCGGCGAGGTTGAGGTTGCCAGAAGTGATGACTATGTCGCCCTCCTCGATGGTAGTCTCTTTGCGCTTGCAGCCTGTGATGGCGAATGAATTGATGTTGGAATGCGCCACGTCGACGTAGGTCCAGACGGCATGCCCGGCGCGATAGCGAAATATGACGTGGTAGCCGTCACGCTCCACCACCGCGTCCTTTGGCACCACATACATCTTTCCCAGATGCTCTTCCGCCACAACCCTGACATTCATGCCGTCGATGAGGGATTGGAAGCCTCCCGCAAGCGTTGCCGTAATCTTGACGAGCCCTTTCTCGTCGACCTGAGGGTTGATTGCCGCCACAGTCCCCTGAAATGTGGATTCTTCATCGATAAAGGGGGAAATTTTGACAGACTGCCCTTTCTTGATGTTGATGAGTTCGTCTTCGAGCACCTTGAATTCCACATCGAACGCCGAATCATCAATAAGAGTGCATACTTTCTCGTTGCGTTGGTGAGCTTGAGCCTCTATATTTGCCACCCTGCCAGAAAAGGGAGCCACAAGGTCGCAATTCTCCAATGCCTCCTGTGCTTCCTCAGCCCTGAATCTGGCATCGTAATAGCCGGATGTCACTTCGGCGCGTTTCAATAATTCTTCCGGCACTTCCGACCGATCTTCCCCGAATCCGAGGCCGATTAGCTTGTCGGTGAGATCCACGTCGGCTTTGAAAAGATCGTGTTCGGCTTTTTCAAGGTTGCGTTGCCGCTCCCGTTTGTCGAGCGTGGCGATGAGGTCTCCTTTCTTGACCCATTGTCCCTCCTTTACAAACAGCTCCATGGTTATGCCTTGGTAAGGAAACATCAGGTCGCTCTTTTTCACTGCCTTCAATCGACCGTTGCAGACAACCTGCCTTTTGAACGGCGACATCGTAAGCGTCATGGTATCGACGTATGTCTCGCTCATTGACATCGCCTGCCCGCGAGCATCGCTCCTCACTTTTTCTCCATTTCTCCCGCATGACGTGAAAAGACAGATTATAAATGCAATCGTTGCTGTCGCTATATGCTTCTCCATATTCATTATATGGTCAGTTAATCTTATCTTTGTTGTTTGATAAAACGGCGTTGGCCTCCGATTTGATTTCCCTGATGGCGAGTGACTCCACCTTTCCTTTGAACCTGACGATTTGTTCAGCATAGGGCAACGTCTTGTCTGAATTGCCAAGCCGCTCATGCAACTTCATCAGCTTATAAAGAGGATATATCCTATTGGGCATCGTGTGCCATGCTTTCAAATACAATTGTTCTGCATCCTCATATGCCTCCATCTCAAGATAGTTGTTTCCCTGAAGTATGAGAAACATGGGATTGTTGCTGATTAATGTTCCCATCCTTAAAATATCGTTGCTATCGTTGTAGCGGTTGGCTTTGGCGAGGATTCGGGCATAATCAGAAAGAAAGTCTCCGTTCTCTTTAAGCATTGGCAGAAGCTGAGCATAATCTTTTATAAATGCCGGGTCATTGATGCCTCTTATTATGGAGTAATCTTTCTCAGCGTTTGCCAGCGTGTTCACAAGTCTATCACTCTTTACACTGCATCCGATTATGACAATGGCTATTATCGTCATAATTAAGTTGGATACAAGTCTGTTGTCCGGAATCGGTCTTGTCCGAACAGATTGCGAAGCTACATATGATATCACCATTATCGTTATTATTTTATAGGGAAGAAGTTCCATTGGATATGATAAAAACGAAAAGACGAGGATTACAAGCAACACAAGGAACAATGGCAGACTGTCTTTCCACAGTTTCCGTAAGGCTACAATCACAATTGCCGCTGCTATTGTCAATCCCACAATCCCAAGTTCTACTGTGATGCGGAGCCAGTTGTTGAATGCGTATTCAATAACATCCACAGTGTTAAGGTCAATAGTGGTTCCGTAGGAGGCAAGCAACTCTGTGGATTCTGCAAATTTATTAAAGAAACCGCCTACGCCGCAACCAAATAACGGATTGTCGGCAACGGCGAACAATCCGATGCAGTTGATTGCAAACCGCCCGTTGGCTGATCCAGGTTTAAAAAAATAAAGGCCTACGCTTATTGCAATGCAGATTCCCAATATGGTCCATTTCCTGTTGCGGATGCGGTCACTGAATACAAATGTCAGGCAAAGTGCTGCAGCGATGAATGCTGTCCTGCTCGTTGTCAGGATTGTGATCGATATGAATATAATGACGAGCGACTGCATTACAACGGATGCCGCCGCTTCCAATTTTCCCGACATATTGCAGAATCCGGCAAGTTCCGGATATTTCATATATGTGAAGGCTATGGCCAGCCCCATGACTATGCATGCAGAATAAGGGCCGGGATTATTGAACGATCCTGTCAGAAGATATAGGGAATGTCTGCTTGTTCCTGTAATAAGCTGGATTATTCCATAGAAAGTCTCATACGTGGCAAACATCAAAATTATTAATGCAACAACATTTCCTTTGGGACGAATCGCGGTGAAGAGAATCCTGAATGAAAAGTAGAGCATGATTGCGAGTCCGGCATGTATGACTATGCTTTCAGCCGGGTATGTGGCATCTGCATAATACCGTATGATGAAATATCCGTAAAGAATAACAACGAGGCCATCCATGACTGAAATCCTCATCCTGCCTTTCGACAAAAAGCAGGCGATTGTTCCGATTATTGCCACAACGGCAATTGTATAACCCAAAATAATATCGATGTCACCCCAGCTATGTTGAACAGGAACGGCACAGATACATAGCAACCATACCATGCAAGCAACACTCAGGGATTTCGCAAATGTCCCGATGTTGAAATGTATTTGTTCTATGTCTGTTATTGTTATGTCTTTGATCGGTTGCTTCATTGTGCCAGTCTTTCGAAAAATCTATCTTTTCTATATTTCCCGGTGCTCGGGTCTAATGAATATGCGATATACGTAACGACGCCTACGATATATTCCTCCGGAACCAGTCCCCAGTATCGGGAATCTTCTGAACCGGCGACATTGTCTCCGCACATGAAATAATATCCATGTCGGAATGTATGTCGGTCAAGAGGCTTACTATCTGCAAATACCTTGTTATTGTCCCAGTCAATGGATATGCTTTTGGCGGTTTCCCATTCCAGTATCGTCTTATATATTTGCCCCTCCTTGGCAGTCAGCTTCATGAAGTCACCCTTACGTGGAAGATAGAGCGGTCCGAGATTTTTAATGGTCCATGGCACATGTCTCGTTCTAGGAATCGCACCTAACTGACGAGGATGAAACATGCTGTCGGGAATTGCCGCCAATTTCTTTTGAAGATGTAGCAACCCGATGGTGTCAGGAAAGTTGCTGTTGCGGAACACTCCGTCGGTTATCCGGACAGTGTCACCGGGAGTTCCGATACATCTCTTTGTATACACGTTGTTTACGACAAAGTTGATTTTGTCGTTATGGTATGGATAGTTGAATACCACAATGTCATTAGGCATTATCCTTCTTTCGCCTCTCGTTCTTCTGCAGACAAGTTCTCCTCCTTCTTTGTTGAAATCAAATTTTTCGTATAAGCGGGCCCCGAATATTGTTTTATCTACAATGATACAGTCTCCCGGCAATAAAGTAGGATCCATGGATTCCGTCGGTATGACAAAGCGGTCGAAAAGAAATATTCTCACAGAATACCATGCGATATAGTAGACCCACACGACCACGATACCGTAGCATATCACATTGAGAATATTCCTTTCCGAGACCGTCATGGCATAAGTTTATAAAGACATAGGATGGGATTGCCATAGCTCTCAATATCCTCATCATTGTCCGGAGCGTTCACAGAGTTTTGTCGGATTCTGTTCAGATATTTTGATTTGCGTGAATCATCAAGATAGGCAAACGCTTCCGGGTCAATATATCCTATTAGGTAGCCATCTGCATAATCGACAAATTTTTCAGGAATAACAAGCTCTGCGTCTCTGGTTGTGTGAGAGACTTTCGCCCTCCTATAGTTTACTCTTGACATGCCATTCTCAGATATGAAGCTATTATATGCGTTTGTCCCTTTTTGATAATATACGACCCATTTGTCATCGCATTTTATCAAATCCACTTGATTGACAATATCTTCATTGGTATACAATTTCTTATTGTAATCTTTTTTATCAAGGGATTCGGTTTCCTTAATGAATTCATTGGTCAGCTTGCTGTCATGAATGTTCATGACTATCTCCGGTGTGATTCTGTAGTTTTCTATTCTAAAGATAGTATCGTTCAAATCATAGTTGTAATATATGTTCCTGTCCTTATCTTTCAATAATTTCCCCGCCACATATCTGCGTGTCGATGTAAACGGAAACGCTGTGTGGATATCCTTTCCTTTGAGATCAAACCATTTTAACCTGTATTTTAAAGACTTGTGATAACCGGGGAAACTGCCCAATACAATACTGTCCGTCATGACCATTGAAAGGGGCATCGCCTTGTTCATCGTGTATTCTTCGACAACGTTACCATCGGTGGAATAAATGATAAGCTTCTTGCTCAACCTGTCGGTTATCGCCAGATTGCCGTTGTCTGTTTTAGATGCACATCCCAGACCGATATATTCACCGCGGGCCTTCCCTTTCGAACCGATTGCACCTATGTATTTGCCATTTCTGTCAAAGCGAAATATTCTTTCGGTGATTGAATTATCAATGATGGTGAACGTGCTGTCATCAACAAATATCTGGTTGATGCATCCTATCATTGAGTTGGCTTTGTCAGCTTGCAAGAACACATATTTGCATTCGTCGGTCTGCTCATCGATGAAATCTTTAGCCGAAACGGAATCGTCAGCTTTCCATGTTTCTATCGAATCAGTTTTCTCCGGCACAACGCTTGGTTGTGCCGGAATAAAATCAGAGTTATTACCATTCCCTCCACTGCAAGAGGCAATGAAGACAGGAAAGATGATATATGAAAAAAGCTTCTTCATGATGTTTATTATGAAAGCCAACCGCAATCTCCACAACCGGGGCAATTCCATGTATGGGCGGCATCACCGGTTCCTTCGTCAACAGCGCTCGCGACTTCGGATTTATAATCGTACATTATGCATTCGCACGTAACCGACACGCAGGTGTAATCCTTTCTGTTCCACCATTCCTCAATTTTATCGAAAAACGCGAGCGCTTCGATATTCTCTTTCGTCAGTTCAGACTGATCCTGCACTGAAGCTGTGCTCTGTATGTAGGTCAGCGCAAGAACTGAGGCAAATATACTGCCTAAAGCTATTTTCTTTAGCATTGTTTTGAGTTTTACTTTGTAAATTAATTTTGTTTGAATAGGTGTATATCATTTCAACCCATACTGCACATAGCAGCTGCCAAATTGTGTTGTCCTTATTCTGTTTGTTCCGCTTGTATTGTTATTTAGAAATCCTTATTACTACCAATATATCTGCATATCATTGGAAATATCATATTCAAAGATTCGTTCGTCGCGGCCACCGTCTAAACAATGAAGATAAAGGAGAGCTCCCACAGGCGCCTCCATGACAATCATGTCGTTAGTTGCCTTAATCTGTCCTAATGAATGCCACCCGTCTTTTCCTTTATTGTAAAACAGTTCGTATGTGTGGCCATGGTGGATATAGTTTCCTCGGTTGCGCGGTGAATACATTATCTTTTCAACCTTGCGTGGTCTTCCTAAATCGAGGCCCGTCCACCCTCCTGACGGCTCCTCGAGATCGACTGATGAATAGGGATTCATGTCCCATGCATTTCTGAAATCATGTTTATCATCTGTTGCATGGAATCCCGGCGCCGTCAATATCGTCCCTATCATAGGGACAGTATCATCCTTGTTTTCATAGAATGCAATGACAGACACATTGCACCATGTCTTGTCTGCGCTCCTGTATCTGACATATCTGCGCCTGCTATAATCATTTATGATTATAGTGGTAAAAAGCCTTTTGGGTGAATCTTTGATTTGATGAAGTGTATCGACTTCTGAGAAATCCCGTGAATCGCTAATTTCAAAACATGAATTTACCATTCTCCATGTATAGTCTCCGACTGTCAGATTGTATTTGCTATAGATATTGATCGGCTTCATTTCTCCGGGAATGAGGAAGTTCAATAAGCCGTCGATGTTTCTAGTGGTTTTGAATGGGAAACTCTTGACTTTGAATCCTCCGTTCTCCATAACGCCCGCTACGCACACGGTTCTGTTTCCCACATATCCGAAATCCACCGTATCATTCTTGGCAACGCCCATGCCGACAGGAATCCAGTCCATCTTTGATGAAAGGGCAATATACACCGTGTCGCCATTGCTTATTCCGGCAAGCCCCGAAAGAGCTATCTTAAAGGGCTTTCTTTGGCTCGGATTTAGATACCATCTGGTCTCATCCCTCATAAACGGATTTATAAGATAGGGATTGGCACGCCTTGTATTGAGAGATTGATACGGCACATTCCTATTGATTGAGAATGTCTCGCTCAACACCTTTGCCGCCGGAACAATTGATTTATATGCGGAATCAGTACGTTGTTCAGGCAGCCACGGGCTTCCATCAGAATCATATATGACCCCCCATGAATGGGAGTCATTAAGATCGCCGCGCATTGGTGCGACATGCATGGTGGCCGGCAGGCCGGCAGACCGCAGAAGATAGGACATACCGTCAGTCTTTTCCCTACATGCTCCTGTTTTCCAATCCACTATCTCAGGTCCGATTCTGGGTCCATTTGGAAGACACGAAGTCCACTTGAAGTTTTTGCGCCACATCCATTCCTTATAAAGAATATCTGAAGCGATTCGAGGTGTCGCCGCCTCGGGCAATGAGGCTATGCTATCGATCAAATTTCCGTATTCTTCCAAGATCTTTTTTCTCCAGTTGGAGAGGGGTTCATCGCCCAGACGGTATGGCAATACAAATTCCAAAAAATCTTCCCATCTCACATTCTTACCCCAAGGCCATCTTTCCCTTGCCTCAAAAGCGGCATCAATGTTTTCCACAAGATAGGCAGAGTCCAGGGTCTCGATGTCGTACACTATATCGAGTTTCGCTAAATCCGGCTCACCATATATGGAGTCAAGGGAATCTTTGATGGCCAATGGATTTAATGATTGGTCAGCCGCTACCTCAAAGTAACGGCGATACTTGGCGAGTTCCTTGCCGGTCTTCGAGTGATGTATGGGCATGTTGCTGATCAACCATCGGGCTGCCTCAAGACGCTGGGGATTATCGGCATAATGGTCAAGCACTTTCTCCAGCTCTTTCCTATTCACTCCCGACAACTTAAGAGCGCGTTCAAGATATTTATCGTCACGCGACATTTTAAAGTTGTCGCATGAGGTAACACCTGAGATCACGGTCAAAAATAAAAATAAGTAGGGTGTTCAGTTTGACGTTCCGAAAAACGGCATCCAGAACACCGGATTTTACATAAAAATCACGTGCTGGAAAT
>VSPO01000064.1 GCA_009775375.1 Muribaculaceae bacterium
GAATTGGGATACGCTTCGTTTTATAGAATGATACGCTTCGTTTTATAGCCCTGGAACATTTCGTTTTGCGGATTATAGATTGAAGCATTGTCCCTTCATTGCTCTGCGTTCGAACATTGCCTGATATTTCCCTGGATTTTCAGATTGGCGTTCTTCCGCTGTGCGAGGACGCGAGTCTTGACGTTTTCTGTCTTTGGGTGGAGTATACTTTAAGGTAGCATAAATCCTATAATGTACATCTTTAAGTAAAAGAGTATTGCGTTGTTGTCTTTTGTCTTCAATGAATATTGGAGTAGAGACACGTTTGCCTTGGGCCACTGCTCCGACTTCGTTTCGACGTACGCTATCCCATTTTATGGGATTCAACACCTCTATTTTGTTTATTTCCCAGCTTATGGCCGGTTTCCAGAATATGGCTTCAAATATAGCCCGTGCCGCAGAAGGGGTTATGACATCATAGCTTACACGTTCCACTTTCATTTCAGGGCGTGTAAAACAAGCCATCGGTCCCCATATTTCCAGACAATATTCTTTGTCGATATAGTCCATGATATCTTAGTTTGTTAAATTATAAATGTCTCTTCTGTCCAGTAATTATCAATCACCACCCCTACTTCATGGTCATAAAATTGTTTAGGCCAAAGCCATAGTACAAATTCATTGATTTGCTGGATCGCGCCTCTTTCCATTAGTTTATGATAAGTGGTTTTATTTATGTCAACGGTAAATCCATATAATTCTTGTCTTGTTTTATTGGTCAATCCATATTTCTTTATTGTATCTATCAATTCTGATGAATTTCCGTAATTGACCACTATGGAGATATTGTTTGATTCTATATATTTGAATTCTTTAGATGCTGTCTCAAAATTCAGTCCGTTTTTCCAAAGCAATCCTTCCATATCATGTTTGTCGAAATCCCCACATCGTTTATAGTAGTCCATGAAGTATCGTTCTATAGCTTGTGGAGAAGAAATATTCTCAAAATAGGGCATGTTTTTACGTGCATCATTTGCATATGTGAGTAATCCATTGGGAACGCCCTTGATCTTGTCGAGGGAAAAGACCCTTACAAGGCCCAATTCTCTCAATTTTCCATCCCTATTACAGCGCCCTGCAGCTTGAAGTATAGAATCAAGGCCCGCCTCTTGACGGTATACCACAGGAAAATCCAAATCTACACCGGCCTCTATCAGTTGAGTTGAGATGACAACTAATTGTTTTTCTGGATTTGCCACCATGCCCTTAATATCTTTTAGAACTTTCTTAATGTGATTGCCACACATCATTCTTGAAAGATGAATGACATCTTTTACCCCGGCAGTTTTAAGCTCACAGAATACTTCATTGGCTATTTGGCGGGTGTTCACAATGCATAAAACTTTCTCTTGAATTATTAAGTCGGATGCCAGTCTTTTACAATCAATCTTTTCTTGGTCAAAGATTATCTTAACTCGGTTGAGATCTTCATGCAGCTGATTGTCTTGTGGAATAATCTCAGTAATCTGGTCAAATCCTATGAATTTTTTACCACCGGAGCCTTTCAGTGTTCCTTTGAGTATTGGTTGACTTGCTGTTGTGGTAAGTATGGAACAATTGAATCTTCTCACAAGCGTATCGAGTGCTCTGACCAATGGTTGTAGTAATTGTGGAGGTAATGATTGTGTCTCGTCGAGAATTATCACCTTGTTTGCAATGTTGTGTAGTTTCCTGCATTTAGAAGGCCTATGATGGTATAATGACTCAAACAACTGAACGTTTGTTGTCACTACTATTGGGCAATCCCAATTTTCAGTTGCGAGTCTGTTCTCTTTAAAAGAAGTATTTGAATTTCCAAGTTCATCATCGTTCTTATTGTAGAGATCTTCATGGTCTGTTATATTGGAGTGATGCTCCAGTATATTTTCAGATCCGAAGATCTTTCTAAATATTTCAGTGGTCTGTTCGATAATACTTGTATAGGGTATTGCAATTATAATGCCGTCCATCCCGTTTGCCACACAATGCTTCAGTGCCCAAAGGATTGAAGATAAAGTTTTTCCGCCTCCTGTAGGGACAGTGAGACTGAATATCCCTCGCTTAAGATTCCCAGATTGTCTGCAACAATTCTGTACGATATTCCTTATTTCGTTAATACTGCTTTTGTCGCATTGCTTTTTGAGTTTCACAAGATATGCTTCGAGTTTACTTAGCAATATGCTGACGTGTTCTCCTTTCTTTCTTAAAAGGTAGATTTCAGGATTCATAAATCGTTCAGTGTCCAAATAGTCGGCATCTACAAGCGCACTGAAAAGCATTCTCGTAATCATGTGTATATCCCACGGTTGTTCAGTTTGGATTTCAGCTTGGATTTCGTGAGAGACATTCTCTTGCATTATCGGTAATTTTATCTCTCCGGGTATAACATTATTGCTTAGGATATACTTGAGATTATCCCAATCATATAATCCTCGATGATGTCCTGCAATAGCCATTGCAGGTAATAGTCCATTGTTTTTTAATAGCTGGATTGATGCTAAGGCACCTATGTATGCGTGTGCATGCTCACCATCAATAATGCTGTTGTTGTCATATCCTGACATTTTCCGAATGTATCCTTGAAATGTATGGCGTTCTTTCCCTAAATCGTGAAGTATGCCGCACCAGTATGCGTGGTTTCTCATTCCGAACTTTTGACAAAATTCGGATGCAAATTCAGCCACTCCTTTGGAATGTTCTTCATTTGTCTGAATTACCCAGGATCCGTTTTTAGAATCTTGTTTCAGATGAGATATGATTTTTTCTTTTTCCATTTTCATAATATTTTGCAAAGTTAGGCGAATTAGCTGCCATGATTTATCAGTGCTTTGTTAAATAATATTAAGAGAAATGTAAATGTTGTTTAGTATGCGCTATGGAGAGCTATGATACAAAAAAGAATTAAACGTATAATTGATATCTAAAAATAAAAAATCCCCGTGAAAGCGGGGATTTTTGTTAGGGTAGGGCAGATAGTCTTATTTCTTCTCTGTCACTTTGCATTGCCATGCCCAGGCGTTGCGCATGGTGTCTTTGATGTCGGCTTCAGCTGTCCATCCGAGCACTTCATTCGCCTTCTTTGGCTCTGCCCAAATCTGCTCGATGTCGCCGGCCCGGCGTGGACCGATCTTGTGGGGAACGGGCACTCCCGTGGCCTCTTCAAATGCGTTGATAAGCTCAAGCACGGAAAGTCCGCGACCCGTGCCGAGATTGAATATCTCAACGGGGTCGGTGTCCGAATTTTCAAGCATGCGCTTCATGGCTATGACGTGGGCCTTGGCCAGGTCCACAACGTCGATATAGTCGCGGATGCAGCTGCCGTCGGGGGTGTTGTAGTCGTCGCCGAATACGGTCAGCTCCTTGCGGATTCCTGACGCAGTCTGCGTCAGATAGGGCACGAGGTTCTGGGGTACGCCCAAAGGAAGTTCGCCGATAAGAGCTGATGGATGAGCTCCGATCGGGTTGAAATAGCGCAGAAGGATGCTCTTGATAGGGGCTCCGCTCTTCACGTAGTCTTCGATTATCTCCTCTGAAATCTGCTTCGTGTTGCCGTAGGGCGACGTCGCGGGTTTGATGGGAGCGGTCTCGTCGATAGGATTCTTGTCTGGCTCGCCATACACCGTGCAGGAGGAAGAGAACACGATTCCCTTCACCCCGAACTCCGGCATGAGCTGGAGAAGATTGATGAGCGTGTTGAGATTGTTGCGATAATAAAGGAGCGGCTTCTGCACGCTTTCGCCGACGGCCTTCGAGGCTGCGAAATTGATGATGCCCTTGATGCCGGGATTCTCTTCGAAAAGCTTGCGGAGAGTCTCGATATCTGTGCAGTCGCCTTTTACGAATACGGGACGGATGCCGGAAATGGCCTCAATGCCGTCGATGACGTTCTCGTTGCTGTTGGAAAGATTGTCGATGATGACCACGTCATACCCAGCTTTCTGAAGCTCCACGGTGGTGTGTGAGCCGATGTAGCCTGTTCCGCCGGTGACAAGTATTTTTTCTTTCATGTCTCTCTTCGTTTTAAAAAAGTTTGGCGGGATAAAGACCTTCGTCCACGAGTTTCTGGAACTGTGCGACTGTGGCAGGACGGTCGGCGGCATAAGTCACGCCAAACCATTTCGACGGGGTCGGGAGCACCTTCAAAGAGATGATATTGTCTTCGATAAGCTCGTTGACCACGGTCGGGATGTAGAACTCAGCCTTAAGCTCGTTGTGGTTCTTCTCAAGGAATTTGAGGAACGACTTCGTGGAATAGTCGAAATAGTCGGGAGTGAATCCCCACATATTCATAGATACGGGAGCGCCCTCCGGGAACGGCACCTCTTTTTCGTCTACCACCTGGATAAGCTTCCCGTCCTTGCGCTCGATGCCGTGGCATTCGGTGACGCCCGTCAGGTTGCCTTCGGCGTCCACCTCGCAAAGACCGCGCGAAACTCCGCCGTTCTCGCTCAAGGTGTTCTCCACATTGAATCCGATCATGCAGTAGCAATTCTTCTTGCCCTCCACAGAGCGGAGGAAATCGCCGAGGATGCGGAAGCTGTCGGCTCCATAATAGTCGTCGGCGTTGATTACGGCAAACGGCTCTTTGATGACGTCCTTGCCCATCAGCACGGCGTGGTTGGTGCCCCAAGGCTTCTTGCGCTCGGGATTGGGCTTGTAGCCGCCCGGGATGTCGTTGATGTCCTGGAAGACAACCTCCACGGGCATGTGTCCCTCATATTTGGAGATGACTTTCTCGCGGAACTCCTGCTCGAAGTCATGACGGATTACGAATACGATTTTGCCGAATCCTGCGCGCAGGGCGTCATATACGGAATAGTCCATGATGGTTTCTCCGCTTGGGCCGAGGCCGTCGAGTTGTTTAAGGCCTCCGTAGCGGCTGCCCATTCCGGCAGCGAGGATAAACAGTGTAGGTTTCATAAATTGAAAAATGTCCCTTTGCAGGGGATGATAGTTAAGAGTTTTTATTTAGGTTGATTAGTCTTGTCTGTATGTCAATGTCATAAGGGGAGAGTGGCCGGTTTTTGTGTCCTGACCCATTGGGAGAGAAGCAGCATGAGGTCAAACAATACGATTTTGGCGTTGGCGTTTCGCTCGATGTCGCCCGAAGCCCTTGCCAGCTCGTCGGCCATCCCCTCCACGTTCCCTTCATGGATAAACGGGGCGAACCTTCGGCTGAACTGCTCCTCGTCGGGAGTCATAAGCGAAATCTGGGGCATTGCCATATTGTAGATGAAATTCTCGCGGGTCATGCGGCTGCAGTAGGAGAGGAAACGGATGATTTTCTCGCGCCCCATCGCAGCCACGGTCTCCGAGATTTTCTTCAGCGATTGCGCGTTCAGCGCATAGGCCATTCGCATAGTCTCCTTGAAGAGGGAGGCGAATTCCATGATTTCGTCGGGATGCAACGCAAGTTCTTCCGCTTTCGCCATGCTCCCCTCGGCTATGCGGGAGGCGGCGTCGGCGAGCTGACGGTCCACCCCCGTATGCGAGCGCAGATGCGCCGATATCTCGGCATGATCCAGCGGACGCATGATGAATCTTTGGGTTCTTGAGAAAATAGTGGGGAGAAGCCGGGAGTCGTCGTTGCTGACCAGGATGAAGAGAGTGTCGTCGAAAGGCTCCTCTATTATCTTAAGGAGCTTGTTGGCGGCTTCGGGCCTGAGCTTCTCGGGAAGCCACACGAGGAAAATCTTGAAATTCTCCTGAAAGGCTGAAAGCGATGCCCTTGAGATGATGTCCTCGCTCTCTGTGACGAATATGGCGGGCTGCGAATTTCCGGCCTGGATTATATCGTTCCATTTCTCGGGGGGCATGTAGCTCCATTTGTCGATCATCTCCTTCCATTGGTCGATATAGTCGTTGGAGAGCTGCGCCCCGTCGCGCTTCACGACGGGGAAGACGAAATGCAAGTCGGGATTGTTGTGTTTGCCGTGCTGAAGACATGAGGGGCATTTCCCGCAGGAATCCCCCTCCTGCCTGTTGGAGCAATGCACGTATTGGGAGAAGGCGCGGGCAAGGCGGAATTTTCCTATTCCGGATACCCCCGACAGAAGGATGGCGTGGGGTATCTTTCCTGAATCGGCCATGCTGCGCAGGGCCTGTATCGTGTCTTTATGTCCGGCTATATCGGAGAATTTCATTTCAGATCTATTTCTGTCTGCAAAAATACCTAATTAATATGAAAGTTGCAAAGAATGTTGGATAAACTTTTCATAAATGGCGAAATTTTTATCATCCCCGGGCTTGAAGGGGGTGGATTATATAAGCTCCGGGCCTTGCCGGATAAAATTTATTCCCGATGAAGGCGTTTTATTTTTGTATACATTTTCCCTCATATGCTACCTTTTCTGAAATCCGTGGCGTGCGCCTACGCCGGCCGCTACGCCGACCTCTCCGAGTTCTGCTTCCTTTTCCCCAATAAACGAAGCGGCACGTTCTTCCTCAAATATCTGCATGAGCAATGTGCCGGACGCGTTGTGCTCGCTCCCGAGATTATGTCGGTGGCTGAGTTCGTGGCGCGTCTGTCAGGCAGGGCCGTGGCTTCGCGCCTCGACCTTATTTTCCTTCTCTTCGAAGCGTATAGGGAGATTCTCCGGATAGGGGAGGAGGAAGACTATGTGGAGTTTGATTCCTTCCGGGGATGGGGAGAGACGGTGCTTTCGGATTTCAGGGAAGTCGACCTTTATATGTGCAATCCCGACGAAGTCTTCAAAAATGTCAAAGACTATCGGGAGATAGCCTCCAATTTCCTGACGGAGGAGCAGCGGAGGGTGATGTCGGAATATTTCGGACGCGAGGATTTCGGCGACAGCTCCGCTTTCTGGAAAAATTTCGACGGGGATGAGGATGGCATGTCGGAGGTGAAGAAGAGATTCCTTCATCTTTGGAGAATAATGGCTCCTCTCTACAGAAGTCTTGAGGCGAAGCTTGAGCAGCGTGGTCTCGCCACGTCGTCGGGGGCCTACCGTCTTGCCCTTGCGGCCTTGCGCGAAAAGGGCAGGGAGGCGTTGCCCTATAAGAAGGTTATAGCCGTCGGATTCAACGCCCTGAGCATGGTGGAGAACGCCATTTTTTCAGAGCTTCAGGGAATCGTTCCTGATGAAGGCATCGACTCTTTCGCCGATTTCTATTGGGATGCCACCGGGCCGGTGCTTTCCGGAGGGATAAATTCAGCCTCGAAATTCGTAAAGGCAAATATGAAGTTTTTCCCCTCTCCTGAGTGGGCAAGGCCTATTGTGGCGCAGAGCGATAAGCAGACCATGCCCGACAGGATAAGGGTCATTGCCTCTCCCTCCAATTCCGGGCAGGTGAAGATTGCCGGGACCCTGCTGTCGCAGCTCAGGGACAGGCTTGATGCCGGCGAGATAAAAGACGCCAAAGTGGCTGTGGTGCTCCCCGACGAAAACCTGCTGCTGCCGATGCTCTATTCCCTGCCCGAGGGGATGGGGGAGGTCAATCTGACGATGGGCTATCCCTTGAGGCTGACTTCTGTCGTGGCATACGTCACTCTGTTGCGCCGAATGCTCCATAATTCGCGCCTCTCTTCGGGCGACCGTGCCTTTTATCATCGCGACATAAGGCTCTGGATGGCCCATCCATTCTCCCATTCCTGCTTCGGATCTGCGGCCGTCAGTAAGATCAATGGTTTTCTCGACACGTACCATAAGTCGGTCATCTCGCTTGATGAGATTGGCTCCATATCTTCGAAGATGGAGAGCATCTTGCGTCGGTTCTCCCCGGAGATGTCTCCCCATGCGACGATTGATTATCTCGACAGCATACTGATGGAGATCGTTGAATCCCTTCCGGCTGCCGACCGCAATATGATAAAGTCGCGCCTTGAGACCTCGCATATTGAAATCTACCGCGATGCCCTCCATAGGCTCCGGGAGATTCTTGAGGAGCATCCGATAAAGATGAAGCCCTCCACCACGCTCCGGCTCACCGACCAATTGCTCGCAAGAGAGACCGTAGGGTTCGAAGGCGAACCGCTGACCGGGCTGCAGGTGATGGGCATGCTTGAGACGAGGTCGATTGATTTCGACCATATCATTATCCTCTCGGCCAATGAGAGAATCCTCCCGATGAGGGCAAGGATGAGAAGTTTTATTCCCGATTCGCTTAGAAAGGCTTTCGGCATGCCTCCGTCCAACTATGCGGAGAGCATTTTCTCCTATTATTTCTATAGGATGATTAGCCGAGCGAAGGGCGTCGCACTGGTCTACGACGCAAGGTCGGGAAAGGGACTGCGCACCGGCGACGTCTCGCGCTATCTGCTCCAGTTGCGCCATCTTTTCGCTCCCGGAAAGATTATCGAGGAGGATTGGAAGTTCCGTCTTTCGGGAAAGGAGCCCCACGACCCCTCCATAGAGAAAACTCCTGAAATTCTCGCTTCGCTGGAGGCTTTTTCCAATCCGCCGGCCTCCAAGGAAGGGGGCGACAGGCTTTTCTTCTCGGCCTCTTCCTTGAATTCCTACCGTGAATGCCAGGTGCGTTTCTATTTCCAAAGGGTGATGGGGATAGACACCGACGCGCCTAAATCTGAATATATCGATGCCATTACGGTCGGCAACATCCTCCACGACGTCATGATGCAGCTTTATCTGCCCGAAGGAAGCCGGCATAAGATGCTTGAGACTCCGGCGATGCTCTCCAAGGAGTACCTTCGCAAGGTGATTGACGACAAGGAGCGTCTTTGGCAAATAATGACCCGTACGGTCAACCGCCTTCATTTCCGTCTTGAGGAAGAGAAGCTCGACACGCCCCTGCGGGGCGGCGCGAAAATAATCGCCGGCCAAATCTCACGCCAGGCTTTGCGCGTGGTGAGGCACGACTATGGCCTCGCTCCCTTTTATATCCATGGCTGCGAGATCTCGGAGACTCTTGCGATTCCTCTTCCGTCGGGCAGGACGGTCAATTTCAAATTTGCCATCGACCGTCTCGACGAGATTGAGGTTGGCGGGAAACGTCAGCTCCGGATCGTAGACTATAAGACGGGAAGGATAAAGCTTGAGGCTGCTGATTTCTACGACATTTTCAATGGCGACTACTCGGCGGAGCAGGTGTTTCAGCTTTTCACGTATGCTTGGCTTCTGCAAAAGAGGGGCGCGAAGATTCCGGTCGGGGATGTCAGGCTGGAGATATACGACGTGAATAAGATACACACCGGCAAGGTGCTCCTCCCTAAGATAGAGGGAGTGGACGTGAAAAGCTACGGCGATTATGCGGAAATCTTCAATGAGGGAATGGAAAGGATGCTTGAGGGCGTCTTTTCCGACCCGAAGTTTAAGGCTGTTGAAGATGAGGAGGCATGTGTGCTTTGCCGGCTCAAGACCCTTTGTCGGAGGTAGTCGGTCATGATGCGGGAATTATAAGTGACGCGCTGTTATGAACCTTGGTTCGTTTCATTCGTTTTCTTATAAAGGAGACGGACCTCAGGCAGACAATGCCGGGAGTCTGTGATGTCGGAAATATATGGAGACAATCGTAATAATAGGAGGAGGATTTGCGGGCCTTAATCTCGTGAAGCGCCTCGACAAGGATAAGTATAAGATGAAACTGATAGACAGGAACAATTTTCATTGCTTCCCCCCTTTGTTCTATCAGATAGCGTCGTGTGGCCTCGCTTCGGCCAATATATGTTTCCCTTTGAGAAGGGAGTTCGTCAAGCATAGGAATGTCTCCTATCATATGGGGCATGTGAAAAACATAGATTTGAGCGCCAAGACGGTAGAGACAAGCTATGAAAAGATTGCCTACGACAAGCTGGTCATTGCTGCCGGATCCACCAATAATTATTTCGGGATGGACGATCTCGGCCAGACCACGTTCGGAATTAAGACCGTGGCGGAGGCTTGCCACACGCGCGATGAGATTCTCGACCGCCTTGAGCGGGGAGCTATGTGCTCCGACCCCGCGCGCCGCCGGGAGCTGCTAAGTTTCCTTGTGGTGGGTGGTGGCCCGTCGGGAGTGGAAATTGCAGGTGCGCTTGGGGAGATGAAAAAGTATGTTATCCCCAAGGAGTATCCGGAGCTGAGCCCCGACGATTTGCGCATCACTCTCGTGGAGGGCACCGGAAAGCTGCTTGGCGCCATGCGTGAGAAGTCGAGCGCCAAGGCTTTGGAATATCTTAAGGACCTCATGGTGGATGTCCGGCTTGGCGTGACCCTTAAGGAGTACAAGGATAAATATGCCACGTTTGCCGACGGCCGCAAGGAATATTGGGAGACGCTGATCTGGACCGCCGGGGTGAAGGGTGAGCCTATCCCGGGAATCCCTGCGGAATGTTTCCAAAGGGGAGGTAGACTCAATGTGGATAAGTTCAACCGTGTCATTGGCCTCGACGACGTGATGGCGGTTGGCGACATTGCTTGCATGATTTCCGAGGATTATCCAAAGGGGCATCCCCAGATGGCCCAGCCGGCAATCCAGCAGGCAAGGAATCTGGCGAAGAATCTGAATGAGGCGACGTTCGCCCACGAGTTCAGCTATCACGACAAAGGATCAATGGCCACTATCGGCAAAAACCGGGCGGTGGCGGATCTCCCCGGTCAGTCGTTCTCCGGGTTTATCGCATGGGTGGCATGGATGGCAATCCATCTGATGTCGCTTCTGGGTATGAGAAACAAGACCACGGTCCTGCTCAATTGGATTTGGAATTATTTCACGTATTCATCTTCCCTGCGTCTGCTGTTGCGTCCTACGAAATTCCCGGTCCGTCGCCATTGGGGCGACTGAGGGCATTTGTCGCATTTGAAAATAATTACTAATTTTGCATCCCCTGCAATCAGCCGCTCGCAATTCTTGCATGTAAATTTTTCTTGGAGCGTGTTGGGTTCCGACAAGCTTCGGAAAGGCCGGCTGAAGCGGAGGACAAGGAAAAAATAAAGCTATGAAGATTAAGACTATTGGAATGACGTCGTTGCTCGTCCTCTCTCTCTTGCCTGTCGGCGCTTGCAAAAGCGTCAAATCGGCGTCTGCGGATGAGGGCAAGGACGTAAAAATGGAATCTGTTTTGCCGACCGACCGTGAGAAGATCGTGGCTCCCGTATCGGCTGTCTATACCTCTGAGGAGTTGGCAAAAGGAATTGTGAAGGGCGACTGGGCAGTAGAGAAAGTCAACGGTAAGAATGCAGTCGGTGAGACTGCCCCGTTCCTCAAATTCGTGCCCGACCAGAAGAGGGTGTATGGCAACAACGGTTGCAACATCATCAATGCCTCGTATAAATACAATCCCGCCGACTCCACTCTGAGCTTCTCGGAGATGGCCTCCACGATGATGGCTTGCGGAATGCCGGGAATAACCGACATGGAGTTTAATGCCGCGCTTGCGGCCGCGCGCTATTATTCCTGGAGTCTTAATGGCCACGACTATTATATGACCCTTTATGATGCCGACCGCAGGCCCGTAATGGAGATGATGCATCAGAATTTCCAGTTCCTTAATGGCACGTGGCTTGTCAAGGAAATCGACGGACAGGCGGTCGACGTGCCGGATATGAAGCTCGTCATCGATGTGGATGAGGGAAAGCTACATGGCAACACCGGCTGCAACATCATCAACGGCTCGCTTGAGACCGACATGGATGCCGCCAATTCTATCTCGTTCCAGAGAATTGGAATGACCAGGATGGCTTGCCCCACTCCCAACTATGAGACCCAGCTCGTAATGGCTCTCGAACAGGCCTCCAAGGCCAAACCTCTGAAAGAGGGTAGGGTGGCTCTGCTCGACAATCAAGGGAAAACCGTGCTCCGGCTTGAGCGCACCTCCGACAAGTAATCCGATTTCAAGACTGAAGAATGCCTAAGACAGAAGAAAGAATCGACAAGTGGCTATGGTGTATGCGTGTCTTCAAGACCCGCACCATAGCCACCGACGCATGTAAAAAAGGAAGGGTCATGATGGGCGGAGTGCCCGTCAAGCCCTCCCGAATGGTGAAGCCGGGCGATGTTATCGACGTCCGCAAGCCTCCAGTGACATATTCGTTCCGTGTCCTGGCGATTGCTCCGGGCAGGCTCGGGGCGCGCCTCGTGGCGGATTATCTTGAGAATATCACGCCCCCCTCGCAATATGAGTTGCTTGAAATGACCAAAATTTCAGGCTTCGTCGACAGGCAGAAGGGTCTCGGACGCCCCACGAAGCGCGACAGCCGCGAGCTTTCAAGATTCAAGGAGGAGAGCTATGCCGACAGTTTTTTCCTTGATTGGGAGGACGACGACGATAACGATAACGACGATAATGATTGAATGGTTGAAATGCAAGCTCGGTCTGTCTGCCACGAAGGCCAGGGTTGAAAATGAGCCTGATATTGAAGTGAAAAGATTTTTAATTGTTTGTCTGGGCAACATAGGCCCGGAATATGAGATGACCCGCCATAATTCCGGATTCATGGTGGGCGACGCCATTGCCGATGAGGCGGGTCTCCCTTTTAAGTCGTGCCGGTATGGCGACATGGCCATAGTGAAAGTGAAGAATTGTGAGTTGTTGCTCCTGAAGCCATCCACGTTTATGAATCTCAGCGGGGTGGCTGTGAGATTTTGGATGAACAAAGAGAAGCTTCCGTTGGAGAATCTCCTTGTGATTGTCGACGACCTCTCGCTGCCGTTCGGACATCTCCGCATTCGTCAACGTGGGTCGGATGCAGGCCACAATGGGTTGAAAAACATTGCCGAGCAACTTGGCACGCAGAATTATGCCCGGCTGAAGTTCGGAGTCGGCAACGACTTCCCCAAAGGCGGCCAAATCGACTATGTGCTTGGTCGGTTTCCTGCCGAGGAGCAGAAGGAGCTTCCGGAAAAGCTGAAGGTGGCAGCCGAGGCGGTAAAGGCGTTTTGTCTTTCCGGCGCGGCCTTCGCGATGAATCATTTCAACAGCTGATTCCGTCGCCTCCCCGGCTGCAGGATTCGGAAATCGTCATCCATGTCAGCCCCGAAATCCCCCAAAATGCTCTAAGGCTTGCATATGAAGAAAAAAATGAGTAACTTTGCCGCGCTTTTGAGCAATCACGTGTGATGGGAAATCTGTTGCTCCGGTTTTTCCGGAGTGAGCTCCCAAAAGCGAATTCGCTGGAGCAACCAAACTTATTTTGAGTAACACAATTAATCTACAATGAAGAAATTCCAACTCAATGCCGAGCCTCGTATCGAACTCGGCAAGAAGTCTGTAAAGGCTTTGCGCGCTGAGGGTAAGATTCCCGCAGTCCTCAATGGTGGCAAACATGTTGACCTCCCCTACGACGGCCCTCTGAAGGCTGGTGAGAAGGTAGTTGACGTTGACGGCAAGCGCGGTCTGATCACGACCGACATCGTTGTCAAGAACGAAGACGTCCGCAAGCTCATCTATTCTCCCGACATTTTTGAGATCGACCTCAACATCGCCGGCGATGAAAGAAAGGCTGTCTTGAAAGACATCCAGTTCCAGCCCGTTAAGGACACTATCCTCCACCTCGACTTCCTTGAGGTAGGTCCTGAGAAGCCGATCGTGATGGAAGTGCCCGTACAGATAGAAGGCCACGCCGAGGGTGTGAAAGCCGGTGGTAAGCTGACGCTCTCCATGCGTAAGCTGAAAGTGAAAGCTGTCTACGACAAAATCCCCGAGCGTCTCGTGGTTAACGTCGACCATCTCGGCCTTGGCAAGTCCCTTGCCGTTGGCGAGCTCCACTTCGAAGGTCTTGAGCTTATGAACGCCAAGAACGCTGTGGTTTGCGCAGTTCAGCTGACCCGTGCCGCCCGTGGCGCCGCTGCAAAGGCTTAGGCTTGATCCTTATAGGTCAAAACAAAAAAATATCGCCCTGCAAGAAATCTTGCAGGGCGATATTTTTTCATAATCAGCCAAAAACCAAAAACTAGCGACCAACGACTAAAAACCAAAAGCCAAAAACCAATGACTAACGACTAAAATACTAACGACTAACAGCCTTCACTTCATTCGCTTAAGGATATTGTAGCTCGGAAGCACCCCTAGTTCTCCGGCTTTTGAAAGGTCGGAAAATGCCTGGGCTTTGTTGCCGGCCTGAAGATAGGCGAGTCCGCGGTTGAAATAGGCTTGCCCGAATTCGGGATCAAGTTTCAGAGCCTCCCCGAAACAATGCATTGCCGAGGTATAGTCGCCAACGGAATAATAGATATTCCCTTTGTTAAACCATGCGAAGACGAGGCGTGGATTCAATGTCAGCGCCCGGTCATAATCCGCTATCACCTCTTGAAGCCCTGCCATGGCAGGGCGGCGACTTTGTGGCAGGTCGCTGGTCTTGTCGCTTGCCGCCTGTTCTTTGGCCGCTTTCTCGTCGGCAAGTGTCTTTGCAAACCTCACGTAGGCTCTCGCCATGTATGCGACGGTGAATTTCGGGTCTATCTCGATCACTTTGTCGAGGCATTCGAGTGCCGCCGGATAATTCTTAAGCATGGCTTGGGTCACTCCAAGCGCGAGCCGGTCGACGGGCCTTCCCTTTGGGGTTTTGAGAAGTTCGGTCAGTTCGTCGGCATATCTGAATAGCTCGTCGGCGGTTTCCTGTCCGGGGGATATAGAGAGACCGGGTGTCAGATAAAACCGTCGGGAGATGAACCTTTGCTGGTTGAGGTCGTCAAGCTCCCGGAAATAATTGGAGATGGAGCGAAGCGAGGCGGGAACCGCCGTAAATGAGATGGCATACATCGGTTCCGGCTCCACCTGCACGTTGCGGTCCTGCACGCGTCCCTTTATTTTTTCGTTATACGATAATTGGGTCTCCACTGCGTCGGAGACGGTCACGAGTCTGTTGAAACGTTCCATCACCTCCGTCTCGGATTCGTGGGTGTCGCCGCCGTTGGAGGAGTGTCTGACGTCGTTGCTTTCCGCTGCGGCGATTGCCGGGCGGTCGAGAGGGTTTTTCTCAGGATTCTTGACGTATTTGCTGACCAGGTCGTCGGCATGATGGGCAAGCTGCATGGCCTGCCGCATGTCGCCCATGTTCCTGCGGGTCTCGGCCATGGCGTAGTATACGGGATAGAACCTCGGATATTTCCGTGCTATCGCCTCGAAGTCGTTCATGGCTGTCTCGTTCTTCCCGCTTTCCATCCTGATAAGTCCGCGATTGTAGAGGGCGTGGAAATTGCCGGGATCAAGTGAAAGCACGTCGGTCAGGTCGGTCTCCGCGCGATCAAGGTCCTTCACCTCATATCGGAGCAACGCCCTGTTGAAAAGGGCGGCCATGTTTTTGGGGTCGAGTTCAAGAGCATAATTGTAGTCGCTCATCGCTCCGAAGAAATCATCCGAGTTATATCGGATGAAGGCCCGGTTGACGTATAGGTCGGCCACCTCCGGATGCAGCCTTATGGCGGCATCCATATCGGCCCCGGCCTTTGGCCAGTCCTTGCGCTTCCATTCTATCTCCGCCCTGAGCAGATAGGGATTGATAAGGCTTTTCGATAAGGAGATGGCCTTGTCGAGGTCGTTGAGGGCGGCAACGGTGTCCCCCCTCTGGATATTGAGCCTGCCCCTTGCCGTGAAACCCTCCTCAAAAGTCGGGTATTGTCTCAGCAGAACGCTGAAAGTGGAGTCGGCTCCGTTGAAATCCCTTGTCTCGGTCTGGGCCACGGCCTTATAGAAAAGGAAATACTTGTCGTAGGGATTATATTTCAGTCCTATGTTGTAATCGGCTATTGCCAGAGAATCCTTTCCTAAGTTTTGCCTTGCGAATCCCCTGACCTTATAGGCCTCCGATTTAAACTTGTTGCGTTCTATGGCCAAGGAGCAATCCGTTTCCGCCCCTTTATAGTCTTCGAGGCTAAGCTTTGCGATAGCCCTGAAGAAATAAGGGTCGGCGAGATATGGCTTGGCCTTGATGGCCTGATTGAAATATTGGATGGATAGCATATAGTCGTCCATCGACAAGACATTCCTGCCGATGTTGAGCACTTGCTCCGCGTTCACCTGCGCCGCCGCCGATGCAGGCATCAAAAAAAAGGAAGCGCAGCAAAGCGAAGCCGCTGCCCATCTTATAGGTATTGAAAAACCGGTAATTTTCATGATTTGGCAAAATTAACAAATAAATCCCATCCATTAAGCAAAAAAAGCCTTGTAAATATTAAAACTTCTTTATTCTTGCCCTAATTCAAACCCGCAGGGGCGCGCTATAAGGAGATTATCGGCGGGCTGATTGGGCGATCGGGACGTTGCGGACCAAGGGAAGATGAGGAAGGATGCTGAGAGCCGTGGCCCTTGCAAGGACACGGGGATCGAAATGGGGATGGGAAAGCTGGGTTTCGGAGATGACTTTCGGAAATTCTGGATCTCGCTCAATGTAGGCATTCCTTCGGATGTCTGACGCCAACTTTTTGACCAATTCCACGGATTTCGCCTTAATGAGTTTGATTTGAAGGCAATACGGGTCTTCGGGTTGTTCGTAAAAGTTGGAATAGCAGCCTGATATTTTCGAGAGTGTAAATTCCGGAATGCTGGTAAAGCCTGTATTGCCGCCATTCTCTTCAGTGAGGTAGGGAGCGACAAACGTCAGGATGGCATTATCATAGAATTTGGCGATTTTAGCCGCCTCCCATGCAAAGGCGTCGATGTCGCTTCTTTTATTCCATTGAGCCACGACTTTCAAGGAAATATCTTGCCTGCCGGTCAGGCGGTCGAACACGGTGACATTATGGTATTCAGCATCGGAAGTGTCGGGCGATGCCACGACGAGATAGCGGTTTTTACGATGATAGCCGTATTCGGGCAGTTCTCTCTGTCCCCAGATTTTAAATTCGCCATGTTCCGATGAGGCAAAATCAAGATTTTCGAGCGGCCCACTTCCCGGACTACGGTATGGGTCATAGACATAATCCGATGATTGGAAAAGATCGCCTCTTATCGTAGGCGTCAGGCAGCCTTTCTCTAATTTCCGCATGGCCGATTTGGCTACAAAAGCTTTTCCCGAAATGCGGAATGCCTCGTCATGCGAGGAGGGGAACTCATCCGTCATCTGAGAGGCGTATCGGAAGCTTCTCCGCTGATTGACGTACCATGCAATAGCCTCAAGCGTGGCCCCCTTTGTCCAAAGTGACCACAAATATGCTCCCGATGGAGTGCGCGGAGGGGTAGAGATCTTTTTTCGGTTTTTCAATAGCCAATGTGCGAATGCTTCGACATCATCGATGTGGCACTCATAATACGGAATCCAAAACCATGGTATGAACATCGGAGTGAACCGCGAAAAACCCCGCGATGCGTCATGAAATTCTCGATAGAAATAATTGTTTCTGCCATTGGCAGTCGATTCAAGCACAATCATCGAGTCGGTAGAATCTACGACGCCGGAGAAAGCCGCTTTCACGACTCTTTCCGGAGAGGCTGTGGCAGATGATTTCCAGAATGCCACCTCCGAACAATGGATCAAACTCAAGTCGATTCCCCTGCAGGAGTCGGGACAATCTGCGGAAGCTACGAATATATTGCAATTCCGTTCCTTTAAAATCATTCTTAGAAAAGCTTTTTCCGATTTCGGACGCTTTGAGAATCCATTTTCAAGCATCCATGAAGGATATTCGAGGATGGCATCGGGAAGGCGGTTCTTGATAGATTCCGCACATGCGCGGTTGTGGGCAATTATCAGGGAATTGAGTCCGGATTTGTGGATCAGCTGGAGCCAGGCCATGTAAAATTGCACACAGGTGGAGCCTCCCCATTGACGTGCTTTCAAGAGGATTGCCCGAATCGGAATGCCGGATGAGCGTTGTGATTCAAAGAATCTGACAAGCTTTCGTTGCGGGAAATTGAGCACGAAAGGGATGTCTGGCCCGCCTTGTTTGTTTTTGATCTTGACAAAAGAGGCGGCCCAGAATGGGAAGTCATACTTGCATCGCATCAGCATGAAAGAGCGGCGCACGTCTTTCCTGACATCAGTGGTTGCCGTGATTTTCAGCTTTCCTCTTATATAGGCGTCTATCGACTTGGCTTCCATCAGGTCTTTTATGAAGTCAAGACCGGCCATGCTCTTGGGCAACCATAAGGGAGAAGAGCTCAGACCATTGATAGAGAAACAGAATCTGCTGTCGTCGCGACTATCTCCGATGATAGGATCATACGGAGCATTCAGCAACTTGCGGCGGGAGTCATTTTCAGACAGGATTTGATTGATTGAGATATTTCCCATACTTTTTTTCGGCAAAATTACAAGACCGGAAGAGACATCCATTGTTATTCTGAGGAAAAATTGCGCCCTCGTTCAGTAATTTCGCGCCAGCAGATTTGTCGAAGGTGTCTCCCGCGCCAAGCCCAGCATGGCGCGCAGGACGTCCCGGCCTGCGCCTACCGTCCGCGCTCAGCCCAGTCCATAAATCCCAATATCAAATAAAAATAAAAACGTGGTTGCTCGTGGTTCCTCTCGTGGTTTTCGTGGTTTGAAATCGCAAGTCCGCGCTCAAAAAAAAGTAATTTTATTTCGTTCGTTTTCCTCAAAATAACAATAGCCCCCGAAATTTAGGCAGTAACTTTGCCCCCGGAAACAGGAAAGAAGAGTCTT
>VSPO01000065.1 GCA_009775375.1 Muribaculaceae bacterium
TACACCGCAAAATGTTAAAATCACTTCGTCAGTAAGATTTTTTTAATGACATGAAAAATTAAAGTGTCCGAAACTTCAGGTACTTAAGAAAGTCATGCGCCATATGGGACGTTTACTTTCTTAGATTTCGGATGGTCGGGACAGTGATTTTTGACAACCCCGGAATTTTAAGGAAAATCAATCTTAGACATAGTCTAATCTATTTATCTTTCTCCTTAGCATAGATTTCCTTATCATGTCAGCTTAAAATCCGGGGATTTTATGTAAATTTGTAAAAACATTTTATGCAATCGACATGGATATTAAAAAACTCTCTATTCGGGCCCTTTCCGGTTTGGTCTACATAGCATTGATAATAGGATGCGCATTATGGGGTATTTATCCTTTCACCTGGATGGCCGCGATTTTTGCGACAATAGCCGTCATTGAGTTTGAGAAAATCACACATGAACTCAGTCCCAAGACTTTTCCCACATTGCTTCTCGACATCGCGGGAGTCATATGCCTTGTTTTCTCTTGGCTCTTCTACCCTCTTCTGATCTGGATTTTAATCATGATCTGCCGCATGACTATGCAGCTCTATTCCAAAAGTGAATCGCCAATTGCAGATCTTGCCCGGTCGATGATGGCTCAAATATATATAGGCGTTCCTTTATGCCTGATGTGTCTTGTCGCTTGGCTTTGGAACCTGCATGTGGTGCTTGGCCTGTTTTTTATGATATGGATCAACGATACGGGAGCTTTTATCGTAGGCAGCACTTTGGGTAAGCACAGGCTGTTTGAACGCATATCCCCGAAAAAATCCTGGGAAGGATTTTTTGGAGGATTGCTGTTCAACCTTATCGCAGCTTTCTTATTCTATAAATATTGTGGCGACTTTTTTTCTCTCGATGGCCTGTCGCTTGCCGGATGGCTCGGACTTGGGGCTATCGCAACGGTATTCTCTACTTGGGGAGATTTAGTTGAATCCATGATTAAGAGAAATCTTCACATCAAAGACAGTGGCAATATAATCCCCGGACACGGCGGCATTCTCGACAGGATAGACTCCCTGTTGTTTGTCATGCCGGTGGCCCTTGTCTATTTGTATTTAATCGCGTTATTGTAGGCGTCATCAGTATTTTGAATACACAGAAGACAGATTGCATTGTTCTATGTCCATTGCAATCTCATCTAAGAGTTTTCAAATTGTATGGGTTACGATATGGTTCACTTCACACGAAACCAATACCCGATTGTCCCGACAATAGACATCTGGTTTGAAGCACTATAAACATCGCTTCTCTTGGCCGAGAAGATATTTCCAAGACCATAATAAAATCTTGCCTCTAATGCAATAGAATTACGTTTTGACAAGTTGAATTCTGCGCCGAGACCGGCACTGATTCCATAGTCAATCTTCTGCTTTACGTCTAAAAGCATTTGCTGATTCATGCGATTGTTGACAGGAAAGCCGGGCAAAGATGTCATCTTGCTGGGATTGAAATTGGCTTTGACTTTATCTCCAAGGAATAGCCCGACCTGAGGACCGGCATTGAAAAAGAACTTCCCTCTTCTTCCAAAGAATATATGTGCCATAACCGGAAGCTCCAAATAGTTCAGAGTCCTTGAATAATTGTAAGGAGCATCTTCGAAATCCTCTTCCCAACCTCTCTGCACGAAATTCAATTCGGCAATCAATCCAAAATGATTCTCCTCTATATATCTAAACATGAATCCGCCGGACATGCCCATCTTCATCTTCTGATCTACTGATGGATTGAAGAAGACTCTTGAAAAGTCTACCCCTCCCTTAACCCCTATCGCCACGTTGGAACTATAGTGGGTCTGGGCATTGGCTGACAAGCTCGCCATGCCTATTGCCGCCACCGTAAGGAATCCGGCTGCTATACGCTTGAATGATTTATTGCTTTTCATCTAATCTCAATCTTGTCAATACTCCCGGATGGACGAAATTTAAGAACATATACCGAGGGATTGAGGAAACCTCCCCAATTGCTCACTCTTTGCAACCTGAAGTCTGTCTGAATGCCTTGCGGCTGTCTATTAGCCGGCTGATTATAGTCTCCTCCATTTTGAGCAGTGGAATTAACAAAAAAGTTGGCTATGTCAAAGCCGGAAACCGCAAAATTCGGAAATGACTTGATAGGAGCTTGACCAAATAATTCCGTAAATTTATCAACGAAATTTCTTCCCTCCTCACTATCGGCATCAAACCAACACCTTGCGGGGACAACAATCTCGGCAGCATCAAACCTATTATTGAAAGATTCTGTCATCGTCACCCAGTTTGGTCTTCCGACAATCGTCAAATCCGCCACCGGATGCTTTTCCCGGATTATCGAAACCGTGGCGAGCAACTCATTTACGTCATCTTTTTTCTGAGGGAATGCATATATCAGATATGATTCGTCATCGCTGATTTCATATTCCGCCAAAGAATTTATCGACATTTTTTTTGTCTTGGTCTCAGGGAAATTATTTTTAAGAAGCTCGGCTATTCCATCGTTTTCATCTTCTATCCCGACCATCAACAGCTCTCTATTGCCGTAGTCCTCTGTTAAAGACTCTGCAATCTGCTCGTTGAAAAGCGATGAAGGTGGCAAAATCTGCACTATCGAAGGATTGTCTTCGTATAGCTCATTCCGCACATCAAAGGCATTCACGATTTCAAGATGATTGCTCTCTCCGTAATCTGCAAGGAATGCGGGGAAGTTCTTATCGGCCGTAGCTATCAACAGATTAGGCTCAAAAGAATCAAGTTCATCCGTGACACTTGTTGTCGACTTTCTCCCGTCGATCACTTTTAATCTAATCTTAAACGGAGAATCCTTTAATCCGTCGAGAGCCATAAGGACTCCACGACTAAAATCAACGTCTTTTTTCGAAACCGGATCATCAAGAAGCATAGCTACTCTGACCTCTCTGAGCTGCTCCAAACCTGAGTCTATCTTATGAATCGAATCATACAGCTCACGGATTCCGTCTTCAGATAGTTCTCGTGGATCAATGTCATTCACTTGCTTTTCAACTTTCACAGTCTCAATGACAGGGATATTCAATATATCGTTTTTCTCAGGTAAGGCCACCTCTTCATTGGCTTCCTTAAGCGTCTCGACATCCACTCCTGTCTTCTTCGATATTGACGACCAAGAGTCTTTCTTTTTCACTTTATAGCTGTCGATGCTTGCAAGACGTTCCTCCTCAACAAGCTCCGTACGATACCTGTCGCTGTTGGAATCAACATTAATCCTGACCGTATCCCCAATTCTGAAATTGACTTCAGAGATTCCGGGATTTGCCTTGAGTATGTCTTCCACAGATGTTCTGTATCTTTTAGCCAATGCATAAAGTGTATCCCCGGGTTTGACAACATAATATAAGTATTTATTCTCAACGGCCGCAGGCGACTGTTGAAATTCGAGTGACTGTCCGGCCTTTATACCGTATTTGGAATCCGGATATTGGGCATAAATGACATCAAGCGGTATGTTATATTGCCGGGATATACTGTATACGGTCTCTCCTTTTTTCACCACATGCCTTATTGGCTCGTAGACTGTATCAACTGGCTCAATCGCAGATTCAACCTTGGTGACCATCGTCACCTTTCCTGTGGGGTAGTAAAGTCGTGTCCCTTTTTTCATATCGGACGTGGCATTAGGATTCAACCTCACCAATTCCTCTATGTCCCAATCATATTTTCGGGCGATGCCATATATCGACTCCCCTTTCTTGATTTCGTGGTAATAATATTCCTTGCCCAGAATTTCCACTTTTGGAAGTTCCGGGGAGGAAGCGAGCGTTGATTGAAACGCCATCGAGAACGCCACCAAAGGCAGCAAACGAGAATACTGTTTCATAGCTGCAAAATTAATCAAATTTCAGCAATATTGACCTATGACTTACTCATTTTATTGCATGCGCTTTCGATATTTTATCATTCCATCATTCTATCCAATTTATGAAAATGTCATTTTGAAAATAAATATGGCCCGGAGTATAGGTTTATTCCCCGATTTTTGATAAATTTGCATCATATTAACTACTATAAAATATCATGATGACAGATAAAATCTTACTTTCAGCCAAATGGCCCGAAATGCCCTCTTTTGAAAAGGGCATACGCCGAGCGCCCGACAGAGGCTACACCCTTACGACTGAAAAGACAATCACCGCCTTAAAGAACGCACTTCGCTATCTTCCGGAAGAGCTTCACGAAAAAGCGGCTCCGGAATTTCTTGAAGAACTGACCACAAGAGGACGTATATATGCCTACAGATGGCGTCCTCAAGGAGACCTCAAAGCCAAACCAATTGACGACTACGAAGGGAAATGTCTTGCAGGGAAGGCTTTCCAAGTCATGATTGACAATAACCTCTGCTTTGACATAGCTTTATATCCATACGAACTCGTCACCTATGGGGAGACAGGCCAGGTCTGTCAGAATTGGCTTCAGTATCGTCTTATTAAAAAATATCTTGAGCAGCTGACCGACGAGCAAACCCTTGTCATAGAATCAGGACATCCATTAGGTCTTTTCCCATCAAAAAAGGACGCACCCCGTGTCATAATAACCAATGCAATGATGGTCGGCATGTTCGACAATCTTCATGATTGGCACGAAGCCATGCAAATGGGTGTAGCCAACTACGGGCAGATGACAGCCGGAGGATGGATGTACATAGGCCCTCAAGGAATCGTGCACGGAACGTTCAACACTCTTTTGAACGCCGGCAGGATGAAACTTGGCGTGCCTCACGACGGCGACTTGTCGGGACATCTTTTTGTTTCATCCGGGCTTGGAGGCATGAGCGGAGCACAACCCAAAGCAGCAGAAATCGCGGGGGCTGCCGCTATCATTGCGGAAGTCGACCTCTCAAGAATCCAGACAAGAAAGAGTCAGGGATGGGTGCAAGAAGTGACTGATTCCATCCCACATGCGTTCAGCCTGGCAACCTCGGCCATGAAAGATAGACATCCCATCTCAATAGCTTATCTTGGAAATATTGTAGACCTTCTTGAGTATGCTGTGAATAACGGCATACATATCGAGCTGCTGAGTGACCAGACATCTTGCCATGCCGTATATGAGGGAGGATATTGCCCCGCCGGTCTGACATTCGAGCAACGCACCGAACTCCTGCATGAAAATCCTTCAGCATTCAGGCAGAAAGTCGATGAATCGCTCCATCGCCACTATAAGGCAATAAAGGCATTGACAGAAATGGGCACTTATTTCTTCGATTATGGCAACTCCTTTATGAAAGCCATTTATGATGCGGGAGTAAAGGAAATATCTAAAAATGGCATCGACGAAAAGGATGGATTTATATGGCCTTCATACGTGGAAGACATTATGGGGCCAATGCTGTTCGACTATGGATATGGCCCGTTCAGATGGGTATGCCTTAGCGGTAAGCATGACGATCTGATAAAGACCGACAGAGCCGCCATGGAATGTATCGACCCCAATCGTAGAGGCCAGGACCGCGACAACTACAACTGGATTCGTGATGCGGAGAAAAATGCCCTTGTCGTGGGAACCCAAGCCAGAATCCTTTATCAAGATGCCATGGGACGTCTTAAAATAGCCCTTCGCTTTAATGAAATGGTAAGAAACGGGGAAGTAGGACCCATTATGCTTGGCAGAGATCATCATGACGTCAGCGGCACCGATTCTCCGTTCCGGGAGACTTCCAACATCAAAGATGGGTCGAACGTCATGGCAGACATGGCTGTGCAGTGTTTTGCCGGCAACTGTGCAAGAGGCATGAGTCTCGTGGCTCTCCATAATGGAGGAGGCGTAGGCATAGGAAAAGCCGTAAACGGGGGGTTTGGAATGCTATGCGACGGCTCGGAACGTGTGGACGAAATTCTCAGGAATGCTATGCTTTGGGATGTCATGGGTGGTGTGGCGCGTCGGTCGTGGGCTCGAAACGAAAACGCAATCTCAACAGTGAAGGAATGGAATGAGACTCAATCACAAAACGGATTTATGATTACCGAACCATTCTTGGCAGACGAGAAGCTGATCAGAGACTTAATCGAAAATAAATAAACAAAATCTCCCTTGGCGGAATCCGACACGACGTATTCCGGCGCAGTGGAATCATACTTATACAAGAATGAAACAGATAATAGAGTGCGTGCCCAACTTTTCAGAGGGACGTGACAAAAACATAATCGACGCCATAGTCGCTGATATCGAGAAAGAGGGAAAGATAAAAGTCCTCGATGTTGATCCCGGAGAAGCCACCAACAGGACTGTCGTGACTTTCGTCGGCGAGCCAGAAGCAGTAGTCGAGGCTGCTCTCAGAGGCATGAAGAAGGCAGCTGTATTAATAGATATGCGTAAGCACCATGGCGCACATCCACGAATGGGAGCCACCGACGTATGTCCACTGATTCCTGTCAGCGGCATCTCGCTTGAGGAATGTGCCTCCCTTGCCCGCAGACTTGCTGATCGCGCAGCTAAAGAACTGAATATCCCATGCTATTGCTATGAGGCTGCCGCATTCACGCCAGAACGCAAAAATCTTGCCGTATGCCGCCAAGGCGAATATGAAGGACTGCACGACAGAATGGGCAAGGATGGTGAAGGCCCCGACTATGGCGACCGTCCTTTTGACGAGGATGTGGCCCGCACGGGATGCACAGCTGTAGGAGCACGTGATTTTCTCATCGCTGTCAATTTCAATCTCAACACCACCTCGACAAGACGGGCCAATGCTATCGCGTTTGACGTGCGAGAAAAAGGTCGCTCTATGCGCGAGGGAGGCAAGCCCAATGGCAAACCTATTAAGGATTCCGAGGGCAATACAATAATGATTCCCGGCACTCTCAAAGCGACTAAGGCCATAGGATGGTTTATCGATGAATATGGGATTGCCCAGGTGTCGATGAATATTACGGACATATCCACAACCCCGCTACACGTAGCTTTCGATGAAGTATGCCGCGCTGCCGCCGCACGCGGCGTGCGTGTCACGGGAACCGAGATTGTTGGCTTGGTGCCTAAGCGCACGATGATCGATGCAGGGAAACATTATCTCCGCCTGCAACAACGATCTGCCGGCACAAGCGAGAATGAGATAATTAAAATAGCCGTGAAATCGATGGGGCTTGATGAGTTAAAGCCTTTTGTGCGCGAAGAAAAAATAATAGAAGACATGCTTGCGGATAAGCATGGGAAAAAGCTTGTCGATATGACTTGCAAAAATTTCGCTGAAGAGACGGCATCTGAATCTCCGGCTCCCGGGGGAGGAAGCATATCTGCATATATGGGCGCTTTAGCAGCGGCATTAGGGACCATGGTGGCCAACCTTTCAGCCCACAAAGCGGGTTGGGACGAACGATGGGAGGAATTTTCCGACATCGCTGAAAAAGGCCATGCAATCCAGGACCGTCTTATTGCCCTCGTGGATGAAGACACGGATGCGTTCAACAGAATTATGGCAGTGTTCGCAATGCCTAAAAAGACTCCGGAAGAGAAAGAAGCCCGCTCGAAAGCACTTGAGGAAGCCACTCTGTATGCAACCGAAGTGCCCCTAAGAACTATGCAAGCAGCCTACGACACCTTCGGAATCCTTCAAGCCATGGCAGAGAAAGGAAACCCGGCTTCCATCAGTGATGCCGGTGTTGGAGCTCTTGCCGCACGAAGTGCCGTAATCGGAGCCCATCTCAATGTCAGAATAAATGCTGCCGGTCTTAAAGACAGAGAAAAGGCGGAAGAATTGCTGACGGCGGCTTCAGTATTGGCAGGTGCTGCAGTTGAAAAGGAGATGGAGATTCTAAAGATTGTCGATAAGGTGATTGACAAGAGCTGATAATGCATACAATGAACAAGAATATCATAATCAAAAACGCCACAGTTGTCACACCTTTGGGAAAAACTCCCAAAGGCGGAGACAGCATGGGCGATTTACAAGTAATCGAAAATGCCACGGTAATAGTGACCGACGGCATAATATCATTTGTCGGCAGCTCTGTCGATGCTTGCACACCCGCAGATTATACCTACACCGTAATCGATGCTGCCTCACGCGTTGTCTTGCCCGGATTTGTCGATTCCCATACTCATTTGATTTTCGGAGGCTTTAGGCCAGATGAGTTCGGATGGAGATTGAACGGAGAGACATACATGGAGATCATGCAACGCGGAGGGGGCATACAGTCTACTGTCAATGCCACACGATCAGCAACCATTGGAGAACTTCAAGAAAAAGGACAATGGTTTATTGACAAGATGAGCGAGATGGGAGTTACCACTGTAGAGGCAAAGAGCGGATACGGCCTTGACACTGCATCCGAACTGAAAATGCTTGACGTAATCAACAATCTTGCCAAAGTTCCGAATCAAAAACTGAATATAGTAGCCACTTTCCTCGGAGCTCATGCCGTGCCAACGGAATACAAGGGGCGTACAGCTGATTACGTCGACCTCTTGATTCGCGAAATGATTCCTGCCGTGAAAGGGAAAGCCGAATTCTTTGATATCTTCACAGAGAAAAATGTCTTTGAGATTGAGGATTCCAGAAAATTGCTAAACGCGGCTAAGGAAGCAGGGTTCAAACTAAAACTCCATGCAGATGAAATCGTGACGCTTGGAGGAGCCGAACTTGCGGCAGAGACCGGAGCCGTGTCGGCCGACCATCTGCTACATGTCAGCGACGTGGGAATTAAGAGAATGGCCCAGGAGGGGGTTGTGGCGACATTGCTTCCGCTTACGGCTTTCTCCCTTCGTGAACCTTATGCCCCTGCTCGAAAATTCATAGAAGCAGGCGCAGCCGTCGCACTTGCCACAGACTTGAATCCCGGCAGTTGTTTCTCAGGCTCCATCCCTTTGACCATAGCCCTCGCTTGCATCTATATGCATATGTCGGTCGAAGAGACTATAACAGCCTTGACTCTTAACGGAGCAGCCGCTCTCGGGAAAGCCAACGAAATAGGAACAATCGAACCCGGTAAAAAAGGAGACCTCATTATGCTTGAATTCCCCAACTACCGAATGCTACCCTATTACGTCGGAATGAACTGCGTCAACACCACAATCCATCAAGGGAATATCGTATATTCCAGAAAGACTCATAACAATCCTTTTTAATCATGAACAATCAAAATACGTATGCAATAGGTTCAGGTCTCCTGACATATGACATCATTGAGCATATCTTGAAGGAAGACATGAAGCTGACTCTATCTGACGATGCAAAGAAAAAAATCAATCATTGCCGGGAATACCTCAACCGGAAAGAAGAAGATTTTTCAAAACCGGTCTATGGCGTGACCACAGGATTCGGCTCCCTTTGCGACAGGACAATTTCAAAAGAGCAACTTTCCACTCTTCAGGAAAACCTCGTCAAGAGCCATTCCTGCAGCGTGGGTACTCCTGTGGATGCCGTGGTCGTCAAGCTTATGTTGCTGCTTAAAGCTCACGCATTGTCGATGGGTTTCAGCGGAGTGCAAGTAGCCACTGTGGAGAGGATAATCGATTTCTACAACAACGGAATCCTACCGGTGGTCTACGATCGTGGTTCGCTCGGGGCTTCGGGCGACCTTGCTCCATTAGCCAATCTTTTTCTTCCCCTGATTGGAGAAGGAGAGGTGGTCTATCGGAATCAACACTTTTCCGGAACTGAGATTCTTAAAAGATTCGGGTGGGAACCTATAAAATTACAGTCGAAAGAGGGTTTGGCTCTACTGAATGGCACCCAGTTCATGAGTGCCAACGGAATAAAAGCATTGATTGACGGCTGGCATCTTGTCAACTGTTTCGATCTTTTCGGGGCAATGAGCCTTGAGGCCTATGACGGACGTATCGAACCATTCCTTGATTGCCTACATCAAGTGCGTCCTCACAGAGGCCAGATTGAGACCGCCGAAATTTTCCGCCGTATTCTCAAAGGCAGCGAGATTATTGATAGGGATAAACAGCACGTGCAGGATCCATACTCATTCCGGTGCATCCCCCAAGTGCATGGCGCGGTTAAGGACGCCATGCACCACGTGACCGAAATTCTCCACATTGAAATAAATTCAGTGACTGATAACCCTACAGTATTTCCTGACGAAGATCTGGTCGTGAGTGGCGGCAACTTCCATGGAGAACCAATTGCGTTGGCTTTTGATTATATGGGCGTGGCACTTCACGAACTTGGTAATATTTCAGAGCGAAGAGTGGCGCAATTGATTCTCGGCAAGCGAGGACTTCCGGAATTTCTCGTTGCAAAGCCGGGGCTTAATTCGGGATTCATGATTCCCCAATATGCAGCAGCTGCAGTAGTCAGCCAAAACAAAATGTACGCCTGGCCCGCATCATGCGACTCTATAGTAAGCTCCAACGGACAAGAAGATCTTGTCTCAATGGGAGCCAACTCTGCAACAAAGCTCCACAAAATAATCGACAATCTTAAGATAATCGTAGCCGTAGAACTGATGAATGCTGCCCAAGGAATTGATTTCCGACGTCCGCTGAAATCTTCCCCACAGATTGAAAAGGTCATGACCGAATATCGCAAGGCGGTGCCTTTCGTGGAAGACGATGTGGTCATGGCTGATTATTTGAAAGCCACCCAAGATTTTCTCGAACAGTTTGATGTAGTCATTGAATAAAAATTGAGTCCGGACGGCATGGTCATGCTGTCCGGACCAAAATTCTTCTATTTTCCCTTTCGAGATTGCTGCCGGCAACAAGTCGGATGCATCTCCTTATGCAAATATATATATCGAATGAAAAATATCAAATGTCCGAATTGCGGAACTGTGTTCAAGGTTGACGAAAGCGACTATGCCGCCATAGTCTCTCAGGTCAGGAATTCTGAGTTTGACGATGAAATAAAAAAACGCATTGAAGAGCTGAATGAAAAACATGCCGCCCAAGAAAAAGCTGCCGCAGCCGAATCGCAAAGACAGCATGAGAAAACGATAGCCGACAAAGAACGAGAACTTGCCAACCTTGAGAAGGAGATTCAAAGGCTAAAGGGAATAATCGACAACAACGAAGACAGGAAGAAAGCTGAACTGGCTGTGGCGACAGCTGAGTCCAATCGAAAATTGGCTGAACTGAAGGCTGACAAGGAGAAGGCTATCGCCAAACTGAAGACAGACATCGCCACTTCTGAAAAGCAACACGAACTCGACATACTTGCCGAACGGAACGCCGCCAAAGATGAGCTATACAAGAAAGACGAGACAATAGCAGCCCTCAATCTTCAGATGAAGGCTGAACAGGCAGCTGCTAAAAACAAAGAAATTGAGCTAAAGGAACATCATGCCAATGCGCTTCGAGGCAAACAAGAGGAAATCGACCGACTGAAAGATTTTAAGTCAAGACTATCAACCAAAATGCTCGGAGAATCGCTTGAACAGCATTGTGCCATATCTTTCGCACATATGCAAAGCATGGGTATGTTTCCCGATGCGTTCTTTGATAAGGACAACGACATCAAGACAGGCACTAAAGGGGATTTCATATTTCGGGATTTCTTCAATGGATTTGAATACGTCTCGGTCATGTTTGAAATGAAAAACGAAGCCGACACAACAGCAACAAAACACAAGAACACAGACTTTCTCGAAAAACTTGACAAGGACCGCAGAGAAAAAAACTGCGAATACGCCATTCTTGTTTCCATGCTCGAACAAGACAATCCCTTATATGACAATGGCATCGTGGATTTCTCCCATCTTTATCCCAAAATGATGGTCATACGTCCGCAATTCTTCATTCCCATTCTAAGGATTCTGACTCAATCTTCATCGAAAAATCTCCGACAGATAATTGATTTGCGCCAACAGCTTGACGTGGCTCAGGCTCAATCGCTCGACGTCACCAAGCTCATGCAAAAGGTTGAAAAATTTCGTAATGCCTTTGGAAAGAATCTCCAGACCGCCCAGGCAAAATATGAAGCTGCCATGACCGGGATAGACAAAATCATAGCCAATCTTGAAAAACAAATTTCCGACTTAAGGGCCGTGAAAGCCAATTTTGAGACTTCTGAGCAACGCCTACTCAAGGCGAATGAAGTCCTTGAGGAAGATTTCACAATTAAAAAGCTGACTCACGGCAACCCTACAATGCGTGCAAAACTTGAGGAAGCAGCAAAATCTCCGGACTAAGAAAGCGTCTTAATCGGCAGACTCTTAGCATTTTCATTAAAATTTCGAGGCCGTAGGGCGGTGATTTTAAGGAACGCGCTTATTATCCGGAGTCAGCTTCCTGACTACATGGCATGGACTCCCGAATGCCAATACACCGGATGGAATGTTTTTAGTCACGAGGCTACACGCTCCAACCACACTTCCCTCTCCGATTTCAACGCCCGGCATTATGGTCACACCGGCACCAAGCCATGCGCCGTCGCCTATCTTTATCGGCAACGCCCGCATCACTCCCTTAACTCTCTCTTCCCTATCAAGAGAATGAGTTATCGTGCATATTGTAGTGTTCGGGCCGATGAACACGTCATCTCCTATTTCAACCAAAGCTTCGTCTAATATGCTGAGATTAAAATTGCAAATAACTCTATCACCAATACGGATGTTGTTACCTATGTCGCATCGGAATAGGGAATGAATAATGCAGTCTTCTCCGATATTGCCAAGCAAACCGCGTAACACCTCTTTTCTTTTCTTTTTCGCGGAAGGTGGCAAAGAATTAAGCAGGAAGCATAGATCGGCAGCACTTTCAAGTGACTCCCCTATCTTCCCGTTGAATCCATTATGCCATCTTCCGGATGACATTTCCTTTAGTGCATCCATACTCAACCACTTTTTAACTCACTCCCTATAATACACTTACTGATATATTCTCGACACATCACATTCTCCGGAGGGTCTTTCAAAATTGGAAAAATATTCTTCCAACTGCCTGCTGCCAACGATCTGATCATTCGCGCCAAGCCCTTTTCTTCCTTCCAGACGTTTTTCCAATGTCTCAAACGGCACCTCCATATATATGAACCCAAGGGAAGCATAATGTTTTCTGCATATCGACCGAATTTCATTACGCTTGCTCAACTTGCACATAGTGGCGTCCACAACCACTCTACTACCCTCTTCAAGGCTCCTGCAAAGGCTTTCGGTAAGAATCTTCCAAGATGATTGGAAAATCTCCATTTTTTGATAATCCGGCATATCCGGGAATGAGTCCCCATACCGGTCCCAAATTATTTCATCAGAGGAAATTCTCTTGAATCCGAATATCTCCAACAATTTAGAAAGGTATGTTTTGCCGCTACCACTTACGCCACACATTGCGACAACCTGAAGCTTTTCTAAAGAAGCCAAGAAACCTTCAGGCAGTCTTCCATCTTCTTTAAAATTACCAATCATTTTTTCCATAATCGCATATCAATGATGAATCGTTGCCCCAATCGCAACACGTCGAAGTAGCATAATTAAAGTTGTATTTCGCAATTCCAAGATCAATAAGCATTCTCCGATCATCCTCCTTTACAAATGCACACAATTCACTGCTACTCTCTTCCTGCTTAATATGAATCCTTACCGGCCGTCGATTCAAAGCAGATGGAGCACAGGCTACGGCCTTGAGCCCCGCTATTATAAACGGATAGATTTTTGAAGCCTTATCAATGTCGGAAGAGGGGATGAAAAAGTCGGAATACGTCATCTTCTTTCGGTGGGCAATCATTCGCATGACCGCCGCGACAGGACGCTCTTTTTCTGAAGGCATTCCTATCGCGACAAGAAACAATATCCGCTCCCCCGCCCTGACTTGCACTTTTGCTTTTGCCGTATCAAAAGTGCCTCCGACAAAGCAAGTGCCAAGACCAAGGCTTATGGCCTTGACCACGAATCTTTCTGCGAAATAACCCGCGCGCTCGTAGGCATCGGGAGTAGCGACATCTACAACAGCAGCCAGATAATTTCTGGCATTTTCAAAAATCCCATAGCTGCGTCCGTATCCTTTGAAAGGTGCCGCATCGTCAAGCACCAATTGAAACCTCATTCCTTGCTCATGAGAATTGGTCATCGAGATTTCTGCCCTCAGCTTGTTGGCTATGTTTGCATCGATTTTATTCTCAGTAAACGACCTCACGGAATGACGACTTTCAAGCAATCGTAGTCTAATCTCACTCTCCGTCATATGTCGACATTATTTCTCAGAACAAGCCTGACAACATTCTCCACATGATGTGTCTGAGGAAACATATCTACCGGCTGCACGTCTGTCACCTTGTACTTAGCATCAAGGATTGCAAGATCGCGAGCTTGGGTGGCAGGATTGCAACTGACATATACGATTACTTCCGGCGCGGCATTCATAATCACTTTTATTACGTCTTCATGCATTCCCGCCCTTGGGGGATCCACGATCATAACGTCAGGCCGATCATGTTTTTCTATAAAATCGTCTGTCAAGATATCCTTCATGTCGCCTGCATAAAATAAGGTGTTGTCAAGATGATTCACCTCAGCATTGAGCTTGGCATCGGCAATTGCTTCCTCCACATATTCGATACCTATGACTTGACGGGCTTGACGGGCTACGAAGTTAGCTATCGTACCGGTTCCGGTATAAAGATCGTATACTAAAGGTTTATTTTCCTTGGCAGAGTCTATTCCAGGATCAAGGCCAGCAAAATGACGCGCCACCTTATATAATTCATATGCCTGCGACGAGTTTGTCTGATAAAATGATTTCGCATTTACCCGGAAACGCAAACCTTCCATCTCCTCTTCTATGTATTCGGGGCCATTAAATGAAACCACCTTTTGATCGGCTATGGAATCATTGAGTTTTAGATTCACGACATATAGCAATGACGTAATCCAGGGGAAACGCTGCCTTACCGCCTCCATGATTCTCATTATCGCCCCCTCGTCGTTTTCTCCAAAAGTAAGGCATACCATCACCTGTCCCGTGGAAGCAGTCCTTAGCATCAACGTCCGCAAAAGTCCTTTGTTCTCCTTTATATTATAGAAAGAATACCCCTCGCGGTCGCAAAAATCGAAAATGAAATTTCTGATTTCGTCACCTATATTGTGCTGAAGATGGCAATCATCGATATGCAGCACCTTATCGAAGGCTCCGGGAATATGAAAACCAAGAGCATTTCCACTATCTAAAAACTCTTTTCCCGACTTAATATCCTCCCACGACCTCCACTTCTTGTTCGAGAAAGTATATTCCATCTTATTTCTATATTCCCATTCATTATTCGAACCCAGCGCCGCAGGAATTGCCGGCAATTCCACCTTGGCTATTCTTTCCAATGCATCGACCACTTGTTGCCTCTTATGCCTTAATTGCTCCTCATATGGAAGATGCTGCCATTTGCATCCTCCACACGTCCCAAACGACTGACAAGCCGCCTCTCTTCTGAGCGTAGAAGGCTTAACAATCCTGACGATGTGTCCTTCTGCATATGAATGCTTCTTCTTGTCTATTTTGATGTCCACTATATCGCCGGGCGCAGCATATGGCACGAATACTACAATAGGAGATTCATCGGTCTCCTTGATTTTAGTACGCGCTATTGCTTTTCCCTCTGCAGCCACTCCCGTGACCTCAATATTTTCCAATATTGGTAGTTCTTTTCTTTTTCTTGCCATATTTGACATATTTTATGACTGCAAAATTAGTGAATTTACCGAAGATTTTATTAAATTTGCACATGCAATTTGACTTGGACATGCTCCAAGCAGTATATAACCCAACCGACGACCTTAAAAATAAATATTTTTTGAAGTTCGTTAATACTCTTTCGTAAAGAGATAATGAATTTAGAAACAACCTTGAATAAATAAATATTTTCAAATGGCTAAAGCAATTTATACATTCGGCGACGGAAAAGCCGAAGGTAATGCCGGGATGAGAAATCTTCTCGGCGGCAAGGGAGCTAACCTTGCAGAGATGAATCTTTTGGGAATGCCTGTGCCTCCCGGTTTCACAATCACAACCGATGTCTGCACGGAATATACCCAATACGGCCGCGACAAAGTCGTTGCCGACATCAAACAAGAAGTTGAGAACGCCATTGCCCATGTTGAGAATCTCACAGGCAAGAAGTTTAACGACCCCTCTAATCCGTTATTGGTTTCAGTACGTTCAGGAGCCCGCGCATCTATGCCCGGCATGATGGACACAGTGCTCAACCTAGGCATGAACGATGCCACAGTAGAAACAATGGCTGTCAAGAGCGGCAACCCCCGTTTTGCCTGGGACAGCTATCGTCGCTTCGTACAGATGTATGGCGACGTTGTCCTTGGAATGAAGCCTAAGAGCAAAACCGACATCGACCCCTTCGAAGCCATCATGGACAAGGTTAAGGAGGGAAAAGGCATCAAATTCGATAACGAGCTTGACGTTGACGACCTGAAAGAGCTCGTTAAGCTTTTCAAGGCAGCCGTGAAAGACTACACAGGCAAAGACTTCCCGGAGTCTGCTTGGGAACAGCTTTGGGGCGGCATCTGCGCCGTATTCGACAGCTGGATGAACGAACGTGCTATCCTCTATCGCCGCATGAACCAGATTCCCGAGGAATGGGGCACCGCTGTCAACGTACAGGCAATGGTCTATGGCAACATGGGCAATAACTCTGCCACAGGCGTGGCATTCAGCCGCGACGCAGCCACAGGTGAGAATATTTTCAACGGAGAATATCTGATCAACGCCCAAGGCGAAGATGTCGTGGCAGGCGTGCGTACCCCCCAGCAAATCACTATTGAGGGATCACGTCGTTGGGCCGCCCTTCAGGGAATCAGCGAGCAGGATCGTGCTTCCAAATATCCCTCTCTTGAGGAATCAATGCCAATTTGCGCAGCAGAACTTATCTCTATCGCTCATCGTCTTGAAGACTACTACCGCGACATGCAAGATATGGAGTTCACCATTCAGGACGGCAAACTCTGGATGCTCCAGACCCGCAACGGCAAGCGTACGGGGGCTGCCATGGTGCGCATAGCAATGGATCTTCTCCGCGAAGGCATGATTGACGAAAAGACCGTCCTTCTTAGAATGGAGCCCCAAAAGCTCGATGAGTTGCTCCACCCCGTTTTCGACAAGAGCGATGTTAAGAAAGCCACGGTCATGGCAAAAGGTCTGCCGGCATCTCCCGGTGCTGCCGCAGGTCAGATCGTATTCCAGGCTGACGACGCAGAAGCATGGGCAGAGAAGAAAAAGAAAGTTGTGCTTGTCCGTATTGAGACTTCTCCCGAAGACCTCCGGGGCATGGCCGTAGCCCAAGGTATCCTTACGATGCGTGGCGGCATGACAAGCCATGCGGCTGTTGTTGCCCGCGGCATGGGCAAATGCTGTGTATCAGGAGCCGGAGAAATCAAAGTAGACTATAAGGCCAAGACTGTTGAAATGAACGGCAAGGTATACAACGAAGGTGACTGGATTTCGCTTAACGGTTCAACCGGAGAAGTATACAATGGTCAGGTTCCGACCCGCGACCCTGAGCTCGACGGGGATTTCGGCGCAATCATGAATCTTGCGGCCAAATACACCAACACTCTTGTCCGCACGAATGCCGACACTCCTCGCGACGCAAAACAGGCACGCAGTTTCGGAGCACAAGGCATCGGCCTCTGCCGCACGGAGCACATGTTCTTCGAGGGAGACAGAATCAAGGCTGTGCGTGAAATGATTCTCGCTTCTGATGTTGAGGGTCGTCGCCATGCCCTTGACAAGCTTCTCCCCATCCAGCGTGGTGACTTTGAAGGTATCTTTGAAGCCATGGATGGATTTGGAGTGACAATCCGTCTGCTTGATCCCCCTCTCCATGAATTCGTACCCCACCAGACAGCCACCCAGAAGGAACTTGCCTCTGAAATGGGTCTCTCCCTTGAGGAAGTTAAGGCCAAGGTTGATGCACTTGAGGAGTTCAACCCCATGCTCGGCCATCGTGGATGCCGTCTCGGAATCACATATCCTGAAATCACCGAGATGCAGACCCGAGCCATCATCGAAGCTGCCCTCAACTGCCAGAAACGTGGCATAAAGGTAATGCCTGAAATCATGGTTCCCCTCGTAGGTACTCTCAAAGAGCTTCAGAACCAGGCCAACGTAATCAACACCACAGCTTCTAAGGTATTTGAAGAGAGAGGCGAATCAATCCGCTACAAGGTCGGAACAATGATTGAGGTTCCACGTGCAGCCCTCACTGCCAACCAAATCGCAGAAGTTGCCGACTTCTTCTCATTCGGAACAAACGACCTCACCCAGATGACCTTCGGATACTCCCGCGACGACGCTCCGAAGTTCCTCAAATTCTACAAGGAACACGGCATCTTGAAAGTAGATCCGTTTGAGGTGCTTGACCAAGAAGGTGTAGGCCAGCTCGTCAAGATGGGTGTAGAAAAAGGCCGTTCCACCAATCCCGATCTCAAAGTCGGCATCTGTGGAGAACACGGTGGCGAACCCAGCAGCGTAAAATTCTGTGCCAAACTTGGCATGAACTACGTAAGCTGCTCACCTTACCGCGTTCCCATCGCCCGCGTAGCTGCGGCGCAGGCTGC
>VSPO01000066.1 GCA_009775375.1 Muribaculaceae bacterium
CTAAGAAAATAGAGTTGGGCGACCGCATTTATGCGCGTCTTTCGATGCACGGACGGACCGTCCTTGAGTTTATGATCGACAGGGTGGCAAACATGACTGAGCTCATTGGAGAGCTTCGCCATATGACGTATGACTCCCACGGACTTGCCATGCTTTATGTCAGAAACCAGAGCAGGGGCTGGAGTCAGGAGAGGCCTTTGATGCTCTACTCTCCTAATCCCGTCGGCAAGCCCGCTCCGGCAAAAACTTTGTGGGAGGACAATCCTTTGAAACATCATTCTCCGGAGATGCTGTTCCCGTGGGAAACGCACTGACGTGAAGTATGAAGGATGAAGGATAAAGTATAAGGGCTGCTGATCTGCTCTTCTCCGGAAAGCGTATTGCAACTTAGGGATTGTAGAGGTCTTTGTTGTAGAAGTTGAGGATGTCGTTGGCGGATTGGAGCAGCTGCACGGCCGGACTCGCGGGATTCAACCGGATGGCCGCGAGATAATCGTTGATGGCCTGGGAACGATGGGAGAGCGACCAATGGCGCATTCCCCGGAGCGTCAGCGCTTCGTCGTCATAGGGATTTTCTTCGAGATGGCGGTCGAGCACCTTGATGGCCTCTTCTGCCGACATGTTGTTGATTTCTTCAATGTTCATAGTATAATTCTTTTTGATTCCACCGGATAATCCATGAAAATCGAGGCGAGCTCGTTGAATTTCTCCGGATTTTCTGTTGTGATATATTCTGTAGAGGCATTCTTGTCGCAGTCGCATTCTATTTCAGGATGCCGCGAAAGATAGTCTGCGAGACTCTCCGCCACGAGTGTCCCTTGGCTTATGATACGCATCCCCTCGGGTGCGTATTCCCTTATTTTGGGCAGCAGGAGAGGGTAGTGGGTGCATCCGAGCACGATTGTATCTATCTCCGGATCTTTCCCCAATAGCTGGTCGATATATTTTTTTACGAAATAGTCGGCTCCCGGTGCGTCGGCTTCATTATTCTCCACAAGATGGACCCACATAGGGCAAGCCAGCTCGGTGATATTTATTTCGGGAGCTGTTTTCTCAAGTTCCATCGCATAGGAATGACTTGCGACAGTGCCGGCGGTGGCGAGAAGTCCGATATGCCGCGATTCGGAAAGCGACGGTATAACTTCCACGGTGGGCCGGATTACGCCGAGCACCCTCCTCGAAGGGTCGATTGCCGGAAGGTCGTTTTGCTGAATCGAACGCAGTGCCTTTGCGGAGGCCGTGTTGCAAGCCAAGATCACGAGTTTGCATCCCTCTTGAAACAATCTTTCCACGGCCTGAAGCGTGAAGGCATACACAATGTCGAATGAGCGCGACCCATAAGGCGCGCGCGCGTTGTCGCCAAGATATAGATAGTCGTATTGCGGGAGACGCCGGCGTATCTCCTTCAGAATTGTCAGGCCGCCGTAGCCTGAATCGAATATTCCTATGCGCATGATTTTGTAGGGATTTGACCGTTATGTCAGTCCGGGAGGATGAATCTTGGTTAGCAATGAAAGCGAAGCCAAAGGCTCCGCTTTCATGATGTATTCTTTTTTTCTTGACTTCCGGAAGGAAAGAGAATCTTAGAGTGTGATTCCGAGTTTTGCCTTCACGTCGGCAGTGATGTCTACCACAGGAGCGTCAAAATAGATTATGTTCTGGGGATTCTTGTCCTGTATCAGAGAATAGCCACCTTCCTTGCCTACTGCCTCGATGGCTGTGCGCACTTTCTGCACGATCGGCTGCATGAGCTTCTGATACATAGCCTGCGTGTCTTGCATGGCTGTCTGCTCAAACTGCTGCACCTTGTTCTGATGGTCGGAGAACTCACGGGTCTTGCGGTCGCGGATGGCGGGAAGCTCGTCTTCCTTCATGTTGGCGATTTCGTCGTAGAGACGCTTCATCTCATCTTCCAGTTTCTTGTATTCGTCCTGGTATTTCTTTGAGACTTCTTCGATTTGCTTCTGGGCCGTAGCCGTGTCGGGCATTTTTGCGATGATGTCGCTTGAGTCTACGAGACCGATCTTAAGGGTCTGTGCGGAAGCCAGCATAGGAATGAGCAGGGCTGCCACCAACAAAATTTTTTTAAACATTACTGATGATTGTTATTTGTTCTTGGTTAGTATATACATCATTCTTAGGAAAAATCCTAATGACGTGCAAATTTACTGAATTTATTTGGAATAACCCAATTTTGCGAGCACTTCGTTGCTGACATCTATCCTTGGAGAGGCAAAAACTATGCTTTGGGAGGATGCACGGTCGAAAATCGTCTGGTAGCCCTTCTCTTCAGCCACGGCTTTGACTGCGTTGTAGACGTCTTCCTGGATCGGCTTCATCAGCGACTGGCGCTTCTTGAAGAGCTCCCCTTCGGGTCCGAAATATTTGTAGCGCGCGTCGGTCACCTCTTTTTCCTTGGCTACGATCTCCTCTTCGCGTTTCTTCTTCTGGTCGTCGGTCAGAAAGACCATGTCGCTCTGATAATTCTTATACATTGTCTCAGCCTCCTGCGACAGTTGGCTGACCTCTTTCTCCCAGCGTTGGGAAATCTGGTTGAGCTGCTCATTGGCCATCTCGTAGGCGGGGACATTGCGGAGAATATAGTCCATATCGACAAGGGCGAACTTCTGGGCGGAAGCCATCCCGGCGCAGCATGTTGCCATCACTATGGCGAAAATTATCTTTCTCATGTTTTTTTGTTTTTAACGTATAGACTTGACTTAAGCCTCTAAGTGTAAACAGACAAAAGTTAATGAAAGTTGAAATTGCCTACCTCCGGAGCATGTTATTGCCGAAGCGCAGGCAATTTGTGTGGTTAGAATTCCTGACCGAGCACGAAGTGGAGCTGGCTGCCGCCACGACGTCCCCACACCTTGTCGAAGCCATATCCCCAGTCGATTCCAAGGAATCCGAGCATCGACAGATAGAGGCGGATGCCGACGCCGGCGCTCCGCTTGAGGTTGAACGGCGAGAAGTCTTTCACGGAGGTCCAGCAGTTTCCGGCCTCTGCGAATGCCAGGGCGTAGATTGTGGTGGCCGGCTGAAGCATAAAGGGGAAGTGGAGCTCCATACCGAAGCGTCCGTAGGCATATCCCTCATACATATAGGGGGTGAACTGTCCGTTCTCATATCCGCGCATTCCGATTGTCTCCGTGGCGTAGGTATAGGTGCCCGACATGCCGTCGCCGCCGAAGTAGAAGGTCTCGAAGGGGGTCTTGACATTCTTGTTCCAAGATCCGATAAGGCCGAAATCAGCGCGGGTCATCAGCACGAGGGTCCATTTTCCGTCGGGGTCGGTCAGTGGGGTATAGGTGCGGCTCTTGAATTTCACCTTCCAGTACTCAATCCATTTGTAAAGCTTCTTGGCTGCTGCCTCCTGCACGTCAGGTTTCACGTCCGGGTTGCCGGGAACGGCAAGGCGTGCAAGTTCGCCCCAGTTCACGTTCTTGGTGAAGAGGGAAGCCGGAGGCGTGAGCGTCACGTCGACTGAGAAGGATGAGCCGCGGCGTGGGTAGATTGGCTGGTCAACACTCTCGCGTGCGAGCGAAAGATTGAGTGTCAGAGAGTTCGACACGCCATTGTTCATGTAGTAGAGATAATCCCAATTCTTGAGATAATACCAGCGGTAGGAGAGCATGGCCTGGAAACGGAAATAGTCGTCGGGCCAGGTCAGTCGCTTACCGAATCCCAAGCTTATGCCCGCGATCTGGAGCACCTTGTTGGGGTCGTAGGCGTTCTGGTAATAATAGTTTGAGTCGTAATTGTATCCATGAGTGCCGACGTTGGGATAATACTGGGCATTCATCCAGGCGTTGTTCCACGAGCGGTTGTAGAAATCATAGTTGACGCCCGTCTGCCGGCTGTAGTCAAGGCTGACAGACAGCGATGTGGGTCGTTTACCTCCAAACCATGGGTCGAAGAACGATATGCTGTAGCTTTGGTAATACTTGGCGTTGGTCTGCGCTGAGATAGAGAATGTCTGTCCGTCGCCACGCGGGATGATGCCTCGATAAGACCCCGGGTTGAAAAGGTTCTTTATCGAGAAGTTGGAGAAAGATAGCGCCACCTGTCCTGTCACGCCGCTTTGTCCCCATCCGAAAGAGAGCTGCACCTTGTCGTTGGCCTTGCTTTCGAGATTGAGCACCACGTCTACCGTGCCGTCGCTCTCGTTGGGCTCGATCTGCGGGTCGATGGTCTCCGGGTTGAAGTGGCCGGAGGCGGCAATCTCACGCACGGAGCGGATGATATCGTCTTTCTTAAACAGTTCGCCCGGACGGATCCTGAGTTCACGCCTGATGACTTTCTCGAAGAGCTGGTCGTTGCCGTTGATGACCACTTTGTTGACCGTGGCCTGCGGACCCTCGATGATTCGCATCTGCAGGGCGATGCTGTCGCCCTTTATGTTCTCCTCAATCGGGATAAGGGTGAAGAAGAGATAGCCGTTGTTCTGATAGATGCTTGAGACGGCGTCTTCGTCCGTCTGTGTGCGCTTTTCAAGAAGCTTCTGGTTGTAGACGTCGCCGGGATAGATGCCGAGCACCTGGCTGAGTGTCTCCGTGGGGTAAATCGTATTGCCTACCCAGTCGATGTCGCTGATATAGTATTTCTTGCCCTCCTCGACATCGATATAGACATCCACGCGGTCGTCTTCATAGCGCACCACGCTGTCGCTGACTATGCGGGCGTCGCGATAGCCGAGCTCGTTATATTTGTCGATGATGCGCTTCTTATCGTCCTTATAATCGGAGTCCACGAATTTCTTCTGCTTGAAGAGATTGAGGATGTTGCCGTTCTCATTGGTCTTTTTCATCGCCCCCTTCACCTTGCGGTCGGAGAGCACCTCATTGCCGGCGATATAGATCTTGTGGACCTTCACCTTGTTGTGACGGTTGATGTTGACGTCGAGAATCACTTGGTTTTCTTTCGAAAGGTCCGGCACCTGACGGATGTTGACCACGGCGTTCTTGAACCCCTTGGCTCCATAGTAGTCTTTGATGATTTTCTCTGCGCGTGCCACGATGTTGGGCGTGATCTGTTGTCCTTCCACCATTGCGAGGCGTTCGGTGATGTCTTTCTTCTCGCCCCCCTTGGCCCCGGTGAATCTCATTTCCGACATTCTTGGCTGCTGGCGCAGATGGATGGTGAGCCAGATTTGGTCGCCGTAGATTTTGTCGGCGGTGATATTGACGCGGGAATAGAGGCCCTGACGCCAAAGCCGTTTCGTGGCGGCGGTGATGGCGTCGCCGGGGATGTTGACGCGTTCTCCGATTGAGAGTCCCGAATTGGCCACGATGACATAGTCGTCGACATGGTTGATTCCCTCTACGTTGATGCCGGCTATGACATAGCTTTTCGGAATCGGCGAATAGATAATGTCGGGGTTGAAGATAGTGTCGCCCTGCACGGTGGGAGTCACGTTGTCGGCCGAGGCGGAAATCGCTCCCGACAGAGTTATAGAGATTAATGAAATCTTCAGCAGATTTTTCATTCCGGTGTGTGGTTATTCGTTATTCTGGACTTGTTCGCTCGTCATCCCAAACCGGCGTTCGCGGTTTTGGAAGTCGATCAGGGCGTCGATATAATCCGAGTCGGAGAAATCGGGCCAAAGGACGGGGGTGAAATATAGCTCGCTGTATGCGATTTGCCACAGCAGATAGTTGGATATACGTTCCTCCCCGCCTGTACGTATAAGAAGGTCGGGGTCGGGGATGCCGGCGGTGGTCAGATTGTCGGAAAACATTTTCTCCGTAATTTCCTCAGGCCTGATCTCGCCGTTGGCCGCCTTTGCCGCCAGCTTGCGGGCCGCTTCCGTGATTTCCCATCTTGAGGAATAGCTCAGGCACATGTTGAGCTGCAGCCCGGTGCAATGTGCCGTGGCTTGGCGGGCATAGAAAAGACGCTGACGGGCATCGTCGGGAATCCTGTCGATGTCTCCCAGAAGGTTTATGCGCACGTTGTTGCGCAGCAGCTCCGGAAGCTCCCGCTCGATGGCCCAGCCGATGAGATACATAAGCGTGGCGACCTCGTCGGAGGGACGGTTCCAGTTTTCTGTAGAGAAGGCATACAGGGTCAGATATCTGACTCCGAGGTCGGAGGAAAGCTGCGTGACACGATGCACGGTGGAAATGCCTTCCGCATGCCCATCGCTCCTGACGAAGCCTTTCTGTTTCGCCCAGCGTCCGTTGCCGTCCATGATCATGGCGACGTGGACCGGGATTCTGCTCTTGTCGAGCGAGTTTATTTTATGTTGCAAATCGTCCATAAGTGTCAATCTTTATAGTTGCAGGTGGCGCATCTTTTGCTGAACTCGTAGCTCACGGTGAAGGTGAGGGTGGAATACCAGTCGGTGTTCTTCATGAATGAGCTTTTGATGCCCGCCGGGTCGTCGAGGAGAGCTCCGTCAAGACGGTCGGTAAACGTTTTCTTCATAAGGAATTCAATCCCGAGGTTGAGCCTTTCCGAAGGTTTGTACTTCACTCCGACTCCGAGAGGAATCGTGAAAGCCGCTCCCGATTCCCCTCCGGTGCTCCAGGCCGTCAGGCCAAGTCCTGCCGCGATATAAGGAGATATGCGTTTCAGCTTCCTGTAGGTCTCTCCCATGCCATAGTTGAAGAAATTGAATTCTGCCATCTCTCCGATTTCATAGAATGTGGTGGAGAAGTTATATGTCTCTCCGGATGGGAAAACGTTGGTCATTTTCGATGAATCCCCGGAGAGCCCTCCGACGTAGAAATTGGTCTTCAGCGCCCATCTGGGATTCACGATATATCTGAAAAGAATCTCCGCGTCCCAGGAGGGAGAGCTCCAGAGATTGGAGGTGTTGGCGTCACCGAGATATCCGGTCATGCCGAGTCCGCCGCCGATGTCAAACCGGTAGTCTTCCTGAGCGAGAGCTTTGTCGGTGGAAGTCAATGCGCAGACCATAATCAGAAGGGATATACAGAGCTTAGCCAAATTCCGGAAATCAAATTATGGGAGTGAACTCAAGCCGGGCGAGCACTCCACGCCAAATGGCGTCGGAGAGGATTCCGGCGTTGGTGTTTCCTCCGATTAAATAAATATAGGGGCACTGCCAGGTGATTTCAGTTCCTTCAGTCGTATAGTCGAGTTCCGACCAATTGCCGGAGCCGAGAGCCCTTGTCTTTTTCCATCCGTCGGCAAGGTCTGCCTTGAGCGGAGTGGCTATGACGATTCCGTCGGCATAGGCGAGGTCAGGCAGGAATCCCGGCAGCTGCATCAGTGTTGAGCCGGCCGACCATGTGACTCCGTTGTCGTGGGAGACGAGGGGAGTGCGGTAGTATTTGCTGTCGGAGTCTTTGCCTCCGATGAGCAGCCATGCGTCGTAGGCTTTGTCAGTGAACGGTTTGCCGGTTGCGCGGTACACCACGTATTTGACCAACGTGGCTCCCTCCACGGGTGAGAGTCCCTCGTTGCTTATTACGGTCCAGCGCGTTCCGTCGAAGCCCCAGGTGTCGGCCGATAATTCTCCCGACGGCTTGACTCCGCCTACGAAGAATCCCGTAGGGTAGGGAGTCCATTTCGATGAGATGGTCTTGAACGCCGACCTTCCGGAAATCGGGAAATCGGGATCAACGTCTGTGTCTGCAATAAGGGTTGAGGCAGGATAGTGGCAATGGCGCAGACCCGAGCCGGTCTCCTTTATGCCAAGCATGCTGTCGAGATAAGGCCCTATGATGGAGGCCCACACCTCCTTGGTGTCGGTCCATGTCACTCCGTCGGCTGATGCGAACAGTCTGCCGTCGTCGGCAAGCATGTATAGGCTTGAAGAGGTAGCCTCAAGCGATTGCAAGTCCGGCTCGAAGGGAAGTTCCAATCTCTGTTTTTGCCAATTTGCGTCGTAAAGCGAGGCCGTGGTGGAAAGAGTCAGCGTGTTGTCGTTCTCTTTGATCAGGCTGACCACTTTGTCGTCAAGCGCCACGCTCTTCTGCATCACGGGGTCGGGAAGTCGCGACGGAAGCTTTGAGACAGCTATTTTGTCCCAAGTCATAGAGTCGGGCACCTGCTCATGGACGTTGACTTTTATGCGGTAGGAGTATTTGTTGACTCCGTCGGCTGCCGTGACATTCAATGTCACTTTCTTTGTGAAGTCGATAGTGTCGGTCGCATTCGTCAGATAGTTGACCGTGTCTTTCTTGGCCTCGCCGTCCTCCATGACGATGGTTGCCTCCGACATGTCGGTCAGGAAGGTGATGACGGGAATAAGCTTATTGATTTTAGTGCCTTTCGGAAGGGAGTCGGCATTGAAAATGACCCCGTTCTTCAGGTCGATGGAGAAGAAGACGGTGTCGAGCTTGCTTAGCACCTTCGAGTCGGCTTTAAGATTGAAATTCTTCACCGCCACCGTCGATATGGTCACGGCGAGACTTTCTGTCGGAGTTTCCTCCTTTTTATTGCAAGACGAAGCCACCCCCAGCACGATGAGGAGCGCGGGGAGCAGTTTTTTCGGTAGTAGGGAAAGTGACTTTTTCACTATTAATGACATTGGTTAGGAGTGGCACTGCCTTCCGGAAAAATCATCCCCGGCGGCGATACGCACTTGTTACAATCTGCAAAATTAGTATTTCTTGTGGAAATATAGAGTATAAAAACTGCTGATTTTGACAAAAAAGCGTTTTTTAGTGCTTTTTAACGTCTGAACCGCATGATTGTATTCTCTCTGCAAGTCTGTCTCTCCACAATTTGCAATCCACTGGGAATCAACGGAGCGCGCAGCCCCGATCCAATAGCCACCGGGGCTGTCTCGACTCTGATTTCATCATACAAGTCTTCGGAGATGAAGCCGGCAAGCAACGTCGGGCCTCCCTCCACCATGAGCGATGTCACGCCCTCTTTCCTGAGCCGTTCAAGAAGAGGAACCAACTGCTCTCTATGCCCGCAGTCTACTCTCAAGGGATTTTTCCCGGCCCACAGACGCACGTCGAGACGAGGATTGTCGATTCGCCGGGTGTTGGCCCCCGCCATTATGGCTTCCACGGAGGCTCTTTCACGGTGCATCCAGACGGATGAAACGGCGTTCGACAATTTGATCGGGGAAGGCTCGCCGTTGTCGTCGAAAGCTGCCATGAAGCCATCGGCGCTTTGCGCCCATTTGAGCAGTATCCAGGGGCGGCGATGGGTCTGGGCGGTCATGAACCTGCGGTTGATTTCCATGCATTCCTTAAGAAGTATCCCCTCCTTCACTTCGATTCCGGCATCCCGGAGCATCCGGATGCCTTTCCCTGCTACAAGCGGATTGGGATCCGGCGCACCGATCACCACCCTTGGTATTCGCTTGGAGATGATAAGCGAGGCGCATGGGGGAGTCTTTCCATAATGAGAGCATGGTTCAAGTGTCACGTAGATTGTGGATTCCCTCAGCAAATGCCTGTCGGAATCCTTGACGGATGCTATGGCGTTGACCTCGGCGTGCGGACCGCCGAAAGTGCGGTGGAATCCTTCGCCGATTATCCTTCCGTCGGCCACAACCACGGCCCCTACGTGGGGATTTGGAGCGACGCGCCCTTCGCCGCCAAGGGCAAGCTGAAGGGCGCGTCGCATAAAGATGACGTCGTTCATAACGGAGTCTGATTATTCAAATCCACGAAGGCGAAGAAGGGCATGGGTGTCGGGCTTATGGCCGCGGAATCTTTCAAAGAGCACCATTGCGTCTTCTGTGTCGCCGCTTTCAAGGATGTTTTTCTTGTAGGAAGCAGCCGTTTTGGGGTCAAACACTCCGTTTTTGAGGAAGAGTTCCCAGGCATCGGCCTCAAGCACCTGTGCCCAAAGATATGTGTAGTAGCCTGCTGCATATCCGTCGTCGCCGAAGATGTGCTTGAAATAGGGAGAGCGATAGCGGAAGGTGATTTCCTCCGGCATTCCTATTTTCTTAGCGAAATCAGCCTCGAAGGTCTCGGTCTTGATGCTGTCGGGGTTTGCCTGTGCCCATGCCATGTCGAGCAAAGCGGCTCCGGCAAGCTCTGTCGTGACGAATCCCTGATTGAATTTCGACGACTCGTTGAGCTTCTTGATAAGCTCGTCGGGAATGGTCTCTCCGGTCTTGTAGTGCTTTGCGTATGATTTGAGCAATTCAGGTTCGAAAGCGAAATGTTCGTTCATTTGTGAGCTAAGCTCCACGTAGTCGCGGTCTACGTTTGTGCCGGCTATGGAGCGGTAGGGAGCCTGTGAAAGTATCGACTGGAGGGCATGGCCAAACTCGTGGAACGTCGTCTCCACTTCGTCAATCGACAGAAGGGCGGGGGCATCGGCCGTGGGTCGGGTGAAATTGCCGACGTTGTAGACCACCGGACGGCGGTTGCCATCCTCATAAAGTCCGGAGCTTTGCAGCTGCTCCATCCATGCGCCCTGCACTTTCGAGGGCCTCGGGAAATAGTCGGTCATGAAGACGGCGATATGCTCCCCTGTCTTGGCGTCCTGCACATCGTAGACCGTCACCTCATCCATATATTTTGGCGCGTCGGGCATCTCCACCATCTTTATTCCATAAAGACGCTCGGCGGCGGAGAAAAGTCCGTTCAAGACATTCTCAAGGGAGAAATAGGGGCGTATCTCGTTCTCTTCGATATTGAATTTCTGTTTCTTCACCTTCCCGGCATAATAGTAGTAGTCCCAGGGTTGGATCTTGAATCCGCCTTTCTCGGCATCGACCATGGCCTGCATGTCGGCCACTTCCTCATGGCTTCTCTTCACGGCAGGCTCAAACACCTGCATCAGCAGATTGGTGGCGGCTTCGGGGGTCTTGGCCATCACTCTGGATGTCATCATCTGAGCGAAATTGTCGAAGCCCATGATTTTGGCTTTCTCCGCCCTGAGCTTGATTATTTTCTCGATGACGTGATAATTGTTGTTGGCTCCGTAGGAAGCGAGGTTGGTGTAGCCCTTGTAGATGGCTTCGCGGAGCCCACGGTTGTCGGCATACTGGAGCACGGGAAGACGGCTTGGTGCATGGAGCGTGAAAACCCAAAGTCCGTCAAGCCCACGTTTCTTAGCCTCCTCGGCTGCCTGTCCGATTGAGGATTCAGGCAATCCTGCGAGATCTTCCTTGTCGTAGACTGTGACGAAGAAGGAATTGGTAGCGTTGAGCAGGTTCTTGTTAAACTGCACGAAAAGCTTGGAGAGCTCGTCGTTCACCTTTATCAGCTGCTCCTTTTTCTCGGGGGGAAGGGCGGCTCCCTGTTCCGCGAAGGAACGGTAGTATTTCTCTACGACGCGTTTCTGCACGTCGGTCAGCCCGAGGTTGTCGCGATCGTCGTATACGGCTTTGATGCGCTGGAATAGCCTGTCGTTGAGATTCATCTGGTTGGCTGCCTCGTTGAGAAGTGGCAGTGCCTCCTCAGCCATGGCGGCGAACTCGTCTGTGTTGAGGGCGCTCTCGTAATGATAGAAGACGCCCGTCACCCTGTCGAGTATCGGGGAAAGGTTTTCCAGAGGAAGGATAGTGTTGTCTAAGTCAGGACGAGCGCGGTTGGCCGTGATGCTGAAGATATTGGCCTTCTGCTCCTCTATGCCGGCTTTGATGGCCGGGATGAAGTCGGAGATTTTGATATCCTCGAAAGGAGGAATCTGATACTTCGTGGTGTAGGGCGTCAGGAAAGGATTGACTTGGGTGTCTGCCATGGTCCCTTGGGTTGATGCGCAGCAGATAAGGGCTGCCGCTGCAAGTTTTAAAAAAGTTGGTTTCATATTATGTTGCTTTGATGTTTTAAATGATTGGGATAGGTGGTTTTGATGCCAGGGGTTCATTCCCGGTCGGTGAACTCAAACACCCCTATCAGGGGGTAGTGGTCGGAGGTGTTGATTTTCCCGACCTTCAGGCTGAGGGCCTTGAGCGGGCCGCGATAGAGCATCTGGTCGATATGGAAATAAAACATGTGGAGATTGTAGGTGTAGGTGGGGCCGAAATTTGTCTCGACATAGGCGTCGCGCAGGTCGTCGCCCTTTATCAGGGAATAGGCCCATGAGTTGGGGACGTCGTTGAAATCTCCGCAGACTATCAGCGGCCCCTTGATATTGTCGATTGCCTCTCGAAGGGCTTTCGCGTTGACTGCTCTTTGCCGGAATGCATTGCGCATCTTAGAAAGGATGGAGCCCTTGAATTCCTTGACGCTCGACTTGGCTGACTCCACCGACTTGATTTCCGTGACCACCTGGCGTTCCTCTTCCGAAAGGTCGTAGGAATAAAGATGCGTCATTATGACGTTGAGCTCGTGGCCGGGCATGCTGACCTTGAAGCATTCAAATCTTCTGTCGCTGAATCCTGCCGTGCCGTATAAGTCGGAACGGACGACGGGATATTTCGACATGACCTTGATGTCGTTTGACGCAAGTCCCGCGCGATAGGGATAAGCCTTTTCCAGACTGTCGATCAGGGCGGCCGAGGCGTTCTTAAGCTCTGAGGGGCTGAAATTGTTCATCTCTGCCAGGCAGATGATGTCGGCTCCGGATTGAAGCATGTATTTTGCTGCCCTGTTGGATTTTGCCTCAGGGTGACGGATGTCGTTGGTGTGGAGCACGTTCCAGGAGATTATCTTGAATTTCCGGCTCCCCTCCGATGCCTCTTTTGAGGAATTCAAAGGCATTGCCTGCGAGATTGGCTGGATGCAGGCTATTATCGCCAGGACCCCGAGTGCGGAGAATATTATTTTTTTGGAGAGAATCCAAAAAAGGATAAGGAGTAGTGACAGGATGGCGAGATAGGGAAGGGCAAGACAAAGCACGGAGGGAAGCGTCAGATACTCCGGATTGCAGCGCCCCCCGTAGGCGGATATGATCATGACAGACCACACCACTATCGACACGCCCCGCATCGCCATGCGGAATATAGGGCCAACTAAAGGAATGAAAGCCATCTTCAGAATTTTATTCAGTTGTTGTTGCCGCTGTTTTCCCGGATTTTGTCTATCCGTTGCGACAATTCGTTAAGTTCGTTGCGTTCTCCGGCAGTGAGCGACGCATATCCGGAGATTCTTATCTTGTCGAGGAGCATGTCAAGACGTCTTGAGTCGGAAAGGCGTTGCCCGGCGGCTGTTGCCACGGCCGCGCCGTCTCTGCGGACATTGAGCCTGACTGTTCTCACCGCCGTTTCCTTTACTTTCGGCATCGCGACCCTCACTTTCGATGCGGTCTTTACAAAAGCCTTGCGCCTGATCATGAATGGGAACGCAAAACCGAATACCACGCCCCCGATATGGGCAGCCTGCGACCCCGGATTTCCCCCTCCAAGCCCGAGAAACGTCAGGACTATGCATCCAATCGTGATCCACTTCAGTTTGACGCTTCCCAACAGGAAGAGGTTTATCCTGCGGTCGGGCGAAATGACTGCCGCCGTCGTCATTATGGCGAGCACCGAGGCTGAGGCTCCGCAAAGGTAGGCCCCGGACGAAGCCGGGGGAAGGATGGCGGATGCAGCCACGTATAGGGCTGCCCCGGCAAGGCCGCCTCCTGCATAAAGCAGCAAAAGTCTGTTGCCACTGACCGAAGGGAAAAGCATCACCCCAAACCAATACAGCCAAAGCATATTGAAAAGGAGATGCAGGAAATCATAGTGGGTCGCCATATATGTGACGGCTGTCCAGGGATGGCGTATGAATGCCTCCGGAGAGGAGGGTACACAAAGCCACGACATCGTGAAGTTGCCCGACTTCCCCATCATCCCACCCGACAGGATCACTGCCCAGGATATGAGGAACACCGTCACATTGGCCATGATCAGCCAAGCAAGCGTACGCGAGCCGCAGAATCGTTGGAATTTGTCAATAAAAGCTGCCACCTCTCAATGTCCCTTTCTTTTTCCAATAAAGCAGGATGGCGAGTCCGAATATCATTCCCCCGAGATGGGCGAAATGAGCCACCATGTCGGTGCCTGCGACCCCGAGGAAAAACTCGATCACTCCGTATCCTATCATCATGTATTTCGCCTTTATGGGCACGGGAATGAAAAACAGGTAGAGCGGACGGTCGGGGAAGACGAAAGCGAATCCCAGAATGATGCCGAAGACGGCTCCGGAAGCTCCGATCGTGACCATCGAGTTCTTGTATTGCCCTATCGCGGAAAGGAAATCTGCATTCCCGTTGGCTATGGCCGCGTCGACCACCTCCCTCATATGGGCCGTAGTGATGCCGTTCATCTTGGCGATGGAGTCTACGTAATCATTCATCCAGGTAGCCGCCCACACTGCCTCCTGCACGATTGCCGCGCCGATGCCGCAGATGAAATAGAAGACGAAGAAACGCTTCGACCCCCATATCCGCTCAAGGAGCGAGCCAAACATCCATAGCGTGAACATATTGAAGAACACGTGGAACGGAGTGGAGGGGGAATGCACGAATAGATACGTCACAATCTGGATGGGATTGAACCCCGATGCCGACACGAAGTGAAGTCCGAGCACGTTGACTATTGTCTCGGAAAAACGTGGGAACACAGCCTCCACCACCCATATGATGAAGTTGATTATGATAAGATTTTTGGTGACCGGCGGAATGGATGCCGCGAAACCGGATAGTCTGTTGCGAAACATGGCGCAAAATTAACAAAATTCATCAAGATAAACGCCCGAAAATAGGGCTTGTCTAAGTAAATAACGCTAAAAAACACTATAAATTCAAAAAAATCGCGTTAGTCGAAAGAAATTTCCTTAAAAATATTGTTGAATCTTAGAGAATGTCGTATATTTGTTAAAATTTTCGAAATAATAAAAATTTAAAGTTATGAACAAGACAGATCTTGTGAATGAAATCGCAGCTAAGGCTGGATTGAATAAAGTGGCCGCAAAGGCGGCTCTCGACGCTTGCCTCGAATCTATCGAGCAGGCTCTTGCCAATGAAGACAAGGTGCAGCTGATCGGATTCGGCACATTCTCCATCGTGGAGAAACCCGAGCGCGTAGGCATCAATCCCGCCACTAAAGAGAAGATCACAATCCCGGCCAGAAAGAGCGTCAAGTTTAAGCCGGCTGCCGACCTCGGCAAGTAATCTGGTGGTAGAATAAAGATACATCCACAGGGCGAGGCGGGGCCTTCGGGTCCCGTTTCTACTGTAGTCAGAGCGACGGACGTGTGTTGCCTCCAAAGGCACGCACGTCCGTTTTTGTTTGTGTCGCTTTTTTTTGCTAACTTTGCAGAGTCGCGCCGGGCTTTGAAAATAGGCGTCCGGTCTTATAATTAATCATTTCAGAAACGACAATGACTGTAGAATCAATAATAGCGGCTGCCGTCAGCAAGGCTTTGAAAAGCCTTTATGGGGCTGAGGTGGAGCCGGGGACAATTGTCCCTCAGCAGACGAGAAAAGAATTCGAGGGAAATCTCACGGTAGTGGTGTTCCCGTTCCTGAAGGCCTCGCGCAAGGCTCCCGAGGCTACGGCTGTGGAGATTGGAGAGTGGCTTGTGGCAAACGAAGCTGCCGTAAGCCGCTTCAATGTGGTGAAAGGATTCCTTAATCTGACCATCGACCCATCCTTCTGGCTCAGTGTGCTCCATGGCATAGCTGCCGACCCTGATTTCGGGATTCGCAAGGCCGACGAGAATTCCGACCTTGTAATGGTGGAATATTCTTCACCCAACACCAACAAGCCGCTCCATCTTGGCCACGTCCGCAACAACCTCCTTGGCTATTCGTTGGCGTGCATCCTTGAAGCCAATGGCCATAAAGTGGTGAAGACCAATATCGTCAACGACCGAGGCATCCATATTTGCAAATCCATGCTCGCCTGGCAGAAATGGGGCGACGGTGCCACTCCCGAATCTTCCGGAAAAAAGGGCGACCATCTTATAGGCGATTTCTACGTGGCTTTCGACAAGCATTTCCGCGAAGAGGTGAAGGCCTTGATGGAGAAGGGGATGAGCGAAGACGAGGCAAAGGCCAATTCTCCGCTTATGCTTGAAGCAAGAGAGATGCTCCGCAAGTGGGAAGCAGGCGACCCCGAGGTGCGTGAGCTTTGGAAGAAGATGAACGGTTGGGTCTACGAAGGCTTTGACGAGACCTATCGCCGTCTCGGCGTCGGATTCGACAAGATATATTATGAGTCTGACACGTATCTTGAAGGAAAGGATCTCGTGCTCGGGGGCATCGAGAAAGGAATAATGTATCGCAAGGACGACGGCTCGGTCTGGGCCGACCTGACAGGCGACGGTCTCGACCATAAGTTGTTGCTCCGCGCTGACGGCACTTCCGTCTACATGACCCAGGACATCGGCACGGCTAAGCTCCGCTATCAGGATTTCCCCATCGACAAGATGATTTACGTGGTGGGCAACGAACAGAACTATCATTTCCAGGTCCTCTCGCTGCTTCTCGACAAACTTGGATTCAAGTGGGGCAAGGATCTGACTCATTTCTCCTACGGCATGGTGGAACTCCCGGAAGGAAAGATGAAATCACGAGAAGGGACCGTGGTGGATGCCGACGACTTGCTCGACAAGATGGTGGAGGACGCACGCGAGATGAGCGCCGACCGCTTCGCCGACATGCCTGCCGAGGAAGCTGCCGAGGTTTCCCGCATGGTGGGTCTTGGAGCCTTGAAGTATTTCCTGCTGAAAGTCGATCCGAAGAAGAACATGCTTTTCAATCCTAAGGAATCGATCGATTTCAATGGCAACACCGGCCCTTTCCTGCAATACACGTATGCTCGCATACGCTCCGTCATCAGGAAAGCAGGCGGCGTTGAAATGGATTCCATGCCTCAGGCAGTGCCCAACGAGAAGGAATCTACGCTGATTCAGAAGGTGGCTGATTTCCCCTCTGTGGTGGCTGAAGCCGGTCGCACCTACTCCCCGGCCCTTATTGCCAACTATTGCTACGACCTTGCTAAGGAATACAACCAGTTCTATCACGACTACTCCATCCTTCGTGAGGAAGATGCCCAAGTGAGGGGATTGCGCCTGCTCCTATCGGCGGTAGTGGCAAGAACGCTGAAGGCCGGTGTAGGTCTTTTGGGCATGGAGATGCCTGAGAGAATGTAAGGGCGATTGAAAATAATGGGCACCTTTACGATAAACTTGGCGTGAAGTTTGTTGTCTATATTAGAGAGCGTTTTTCTTCCCCGTGATTATCCGGCGTTGATAATGACCTCATCATGACAGCTTCTTCATCCAAAGCGGATAAAAGCAACTTTTATAACTTTATTGACAGAACAAAACAAATCAAACAATATGGATTACAGGAATTCCAACATGACTCCTCCTCCCTACTATGGCAGGACGAGTGCGGTCAGCCAGACCAATTCAGTGCTGAAACGCGTCTACGTGCGCATGTTCATAGGCCTTCTCATATCGGCCTTCTGCGCTCTTGGCGTGGCTTCCAGCCCAGCCGCTTTTTCATTCATATTCGGCAACCAGCTCGTTTTCTGGGGGCTTTTCATAGCTATGCTCGTCATGGCTTGGGTGCTTCCTTCACGCCTGATGAAGATGTCCACTGCCGGATGCTTCGGTCTCTTCTGCCTTTTCTCGGCAATCATGGGGGTGTGGCTCGCTCCGATTTTCATCGCTTATAAGATAGGCACGATTGTCTACACGTTCTTCATCACTGCCGGCACTTTCGGCGCAATGTCTATTTATGGATATTTCACGAAATCCGACCTCTCGAAGATGGGCACGTTCCTTATGATGGCCTTGATCGGACTGATAATAGCCAGCGTGGTCAACATCTTCTGGGCCAACAGCACGATGGAATGGATCATCTCGATCGCAGGGGTGCTCATCTTCACGGGTCTCACTGCCTGGGACACCCAACAGATCAAACGCATGGCTGCTGGCAGCTTCGAACCCGAACTCACCGATAAGCTTGCCACGATGGGAGCTATGAACCTCTATCTTGACTTCATCAACCTCTTCCTCTTCATTCTCCGCATCTTCGGAGGCGGCAGCAACAATAACTAATTTGTCGCTTGAGTGCAGGCCATAAAAAATCGGGGGATCCATCTGATGGATCCCCCGATTTTTTATGGCCTGCACTCTTTATGCTTCTCCGAAAGTGCGGCCTCGTTGGCCACTTCCTGCAGACGCCTTCAGGCGTCTGCAGGAAGTGGTGCAAACGGTATTGTCTTCATCTTCTCAAGGTTTTTAAGTGTATAAATCCATCTTTCGAAATCATTCTCACATTCTTCCGGATCCGTTTTCGTGAAGGCCGGAAGCTGTATGTAGATAAAACGCAGAACGTCGCTGACGGGTTTGCCTGTCAGCGTATAGCAGATGCAACGGTCCACCTTTACCCTTCCGTCTTCATTGTCGAGCATAAAATTCGTCAGGCTGATAAGGTAGACCGAATCCAGCTTGAAGTCCCAATCCCCCTTCCTTGCCTG
>VSPO01000067.1 GCA_009775375.1 Muribaculaceae bacterium
ACGAGATTCCGACTAACTTATTGTTCTTCGGCGTCAGAGACTCCGCATGATTCATTCAAAAATTAACGAACTATTGTATTTTTCAATTCGGAACAAAACAAAACAAAAACCGAAAACAACCGCCGAATGGCATTACTGTGCCACGGCCAAGGGCCGTGGTCCCCCAACGAACCCACCGACAAAAAAACCAACATCAAAAAAACAGAACAAAAACAAAAAAAACAGAAACCGAAAAACAAAAAACGAAAAACACATCTCCTCCATTTTCCATTATAACAAGAAAACGGATTGTATGAGAAAGCTTAAGACAATAATCCTATACCTGTCGATCGCCATCGCTGCCGGATTCTGCGGCTGCTCGTCGTCGAACATGAACATGAACGCCTGATGAGCGGCGCCACAAAGGCTTTTCAGGCTGCTACCGTATCTGACGACCAAATCAGGGGATATGTCAAAGAATACGTGGTATACTCCGACCGGCAGAACAAGGTGGCCCCGATCGCCCCTCCGAAAGGATGCCCTTTCAAATAAGCAATCTCATATACTCCACGATAAGCGCACCGGAATTGCCGACAATTCCCGGTGCGCAATTTTTATGCAAAAAAATCTGGCGCTAAGTGTAACATTTCCCGGCTTTGTCGGTCATTAATAAGAGGGCGGACATAAATTTCAAGCGCCTGATGAATCTGACAGATGAACGAGAAACGGTTCAAAAGCTGCGTTATGCCGCTCCATAAGACTCTTTACGCATATTCGTTCGCCATCCTCGGAGATGAGAACGATGCGGCCGACTGTCTGCAAGAGGCTATGACAAAGCTATGGGAAAACCGCCGGCGTCTCGACGAAATCAGCAACCTTGAGGCTTACGCCACCGTCACGGTGAAGCATATCGCCCTCTCCATGGCCTCACGCCGACAGCGTCTCGCATCCGCATTCGGCGACGACCTTCCCGACATAGTCGATTCCGCCCCTACCCCCGACGCCTTGACCGAAGGCCGGGAAGACATCGGCAGGATCTCCCAACTCCTACGACGGCTTCCCGAAAACCAAAGGAAAGTGGTCGTGATGAGCGCCGTCGGCGGACTGACCAACTCCGAAATAAAAGATGCCACCGGACTGACCGACGACAACGTCCGGGTGCTCCTCTCAAGAGGCAGGAAAAAGCTTCGCCAACTCTTCTCACTCTAAATTTATTCAGAATGGACAACAGATCTTACGAAATAATAAAACGACTGACGGATAAATTCTTCCAAGGCACGATTTCGCCCGAAGAGACCGACTGCATTCTCGACATGGCTTCCCATATTCCGGAATCCGAGCTGGAAAAAGATTCGGAGCTTTGCCGCGACCTGCGATTGATCTCCGGCCTTCACGCTCTCAAGCCCTCCGCAATCTGCGACAACATCCCCGATGGATTGGAAAGCCGTCTTGACTCCCACATATCCTTGCTTGCCCGCAATCAACGCCGCAGCCTGTGGAAAAGAATCTCCGCGGCATCGGCTGCCGCCGTAGTCGCTGCCGCCATCCTGACTGTAGGCTTCTCAATCAACCATCAGCCCACAGACAATGCTCTCGCCATGGTCGACACCGTCGCCCTGCTCCCGGAATTGACGCTATCCGTGCCTGACGAACGTCCCGCCGAAGAGGAAACGCCCCGGAATATCGCTGCATTGCCAAATCCGGCGGTGGTCGAAAATGTCAACCCCTCCTCCACTTCGCCTTCCAAAACTCCGACTCCAAAACCGATCAGGCCCACGATGAACAAGATGGCCGTATCCGCCGCAATTCCGGAAAGCGACCTGTCGATCATCACATCCGCAATTGCCTGCCTCCCCTCTACGGCTGCAGCCGTACAAGAGATCAAACCAATTCTTGCCTCAGCCGTCGTAGACCCCTACGACGTGCTCGCGCAACCACTCTCCACATTCAGCCAGGCCATCGACATCGTCATGGAATCATGCAAAACCGTGGAAAAAGGATTCTCCGAAGCCGGAAAGACCCTTGAAAATGCCGACGACAAAATCGGACTCGCAGTGGTCATGTCCCCACTTCATGACATATAATCCATCCATACTGACACCCAACAAAAATACACTATCATAGATATGAAAACTTTTCTCAAAATCCTGTTCGCAACAATCGCCCTATGTCTGACAGCCGCCACGGCGAAAGCCGACAACAACGAAAAATATTTCGACAAAATCGGAGGCAAATCCGGCTTCAGCTATTCCTACATATCCCCCCTTATGCTGAAAGCAATGGCCGACCAATACATGTCGGACAAAGCTTATGGAAGCCTACCTATTAGGACCAGTTCGCTCAATATGATCGAGTCGCTGTCTACAGCCACGGAAGGCCAGGACGAAAAGCTTTGGGAAACCATCCGCAAGGTCAAGAAGGATAAAAAACTGGAAACGCTTTCCACTAAAAAACAGGATTACTACCGCTACGATATGCTCGCGCGCCTTTCCGGCGACTCGAAGTATATCACCAACCTTATGGTCATCACCCAAAACGGTGGCGAAGCCGTCGACGTGGTATACATGGAGGGCAAAATCCCTCTAGAAAGCCTGAAGTATCATCTTAACAACTGACAGGCCCTTCTGACCTTCCACGTTAATTCTCAACACTTTTTTAGCGCGGTTGGCTTCATTTTTCAAAAAATTTAGCTATCTTCGCAAAATCAAGGCATTTGGGAGCGTGGTTGCGTCATCCCGACCCTGCCTTAAATCATGAAAATAAAGACCATCATTATGAGAAAAAGCATCATCATAGCAAGCCTCACAGCGGCAATGCTGTCAGTTGCCTCCTGCGACAAGCAGCCGAAGCTCGACATGTCATTTTCCGACAAATTTGAAGGACAGTCAGTAGAACTGATAAATTTCCTCGACTCCACAGCCATCGCATCCGTCGTAGTGACCGACGGAAAAGCCCTGATAGATTCCACCGGGGGAGAGCCCGTATTCACGGCCCTTCTAATCGATGGCCGCACTCGCGCTTTCTACGTGACAGAACCCGGACAGGCATTCGTCAACGACTCCACCAACTCCGCCACGGGCACTCCCCTCAACGACAGATTCGCCGGCCTGCTTTCCAAGCTCGATTCCATCGAAAACCTCGACGACATGCCGGCCTACCTCGACTTCGTAAGGAATGCCTACAACGAAAACAAAGACAACCCTCTCTCCTCTTATTTCGGCATCGAATGGATAAAGTATGCCGACCTCGCCCAGGTCGACAGTCTGCTCGCGACAGCCCCCGAAGCCTTGAAAAACTCTCCCAAGGCACGCCACTACCGCAATTTCGCCCAATTGCGCGACAATACCTCTCCCGGCAAGCAATACATCGACTTCGATGGGGAAACCGCCGACGGCAAACCGGCTAAGCTCTCCACCTACGTCACCCCCGGCAAATATACAATAGTCGACTTCTGGGCCTCATGGTGCCCCTACTGCATTAAGGAAATTCCACAGCTCGCTGCCCTTGAGGAGAAATGGAAAGACAAGGGAGTGGAAATCGTAGGCGTGGCCGTCAGAGACGTGCCCGACGATTCTAAGGCCGCCGTGAAGAAGCACAACATCACGTGGCCCGTCGTCTACAACACACAACGCCGACCCTACGACATCTACGGATTCTCCGGCATACCTCATCACATGCTCATCGGCCCCGACGGAAAGATTATTTCACGTGGCGAGACTTTGAGCCAGATTGAGCAACGACTGAACAATATCGCCGAATAAACGGTTTTGTGGGTAAGGCTGACTTCTATTGCATATCAGCCTTACCTTTTTTATCTACTGAAGAGCATGGACAATTCACACAACGACTTCGGCCCCAACTCACTCAACAGGATTATCGAGGCGGCCGTCAAAAACAATTGGGAACTTATGGCCTTCTCCGATCTCGGAGGGGGCTTGAGCTATAAATATTCGGAAGTGGCAGCAAACGTGGAGAAAATCCACATCCTTTTCCAAGCCGCCGGACTGACGCCGGGCGACAAGGTGGCCATCTGCGGGAAAAACTCCTCCTCCTGGATGGTGGTCTTCATCGCTTGCCTCGCATACGGAGCCGTGGCCGTCCCGATTCTCCATGAGTTCAAGCCTGAAAGCATCCACAATCTCGTCAACCATTCAGAAGCGAAACTGCTCTTCACCGATCCGGCCATCTGGGAGAAACTTTCCGCCGGCGACATCCCCAACCTCAAAGGGGTTTTCTTCATATCCGAGCAGGGGATGCCGCTCTGCCGCGACAAGGCATTAGGGAAAGCACACAAAGACCTCAACTTGCTTTTCGGAGAAAAATTTCCCAACAATTTCACGCCCGGCGACGTGGAGTATTATCGCGACAGCCCGGATAATCTCGCCGTCATCAACTACACCTCCGGCTCGACAGGCACCCCCAAAGGGGTGATGCTCCCGTTCCGCAGCATTTGGAGCAACATCCGCTACAGCATCGATGACCTCGACTTCCTGCATCCCGGCGACGGCATGGTCAACATGCTTCCGCTCGGACACCTCTACGGGATGGTCATCGAATCGCTCCATCCTTTCGTGAAGGGTTGCCATTGCTTCTATATCACTAAAGCCCCTTCGCCGGCCATCATCATGAAGGCCTTCGCCCAAGTCCGTCCGAAGCTTGTCATCACCGTGCCCCTTGTCATTGAGAAGATCATAAAGGCGAAAGTGTTCCCGCAGCTGAAGAAACCGGCCATGAAAGTGCTGCTCGCCATCCCCGGACTAAGGACGGTCGTGCTCAAGAAAATCAAAAACAAACTTATCGAAGCCTTCGGAGGAAATCTCGTGGAGATAATCGTCGGTGGTGCCCCGATCAACGCCGAGGTTGAGAAATTCCTCTACGACATCAAATTCCCCATCACCGTCGGCTATGGCATGACCGAATGCGGTCCGCTCATCACGTATGCCACCCCCGAGGAGTCGCGACCACACACCGTCGGACATATCGTCGACCGCATGCAAGTGCGTATCGATTCCCCCGACCCCGAAAATATCCCCGGCAATATCTACGTGAGAGGAGACAACGTCATGAAGGGATACTACAAGAATGAAAAAGCCACCAAAGAAGCTTTCCCAAACGGCGACGGCTGGATGAACACCGGCGACATGGGCACAATATCCCACGACGGGATAATCGCCATCAAAGGACGCTCTAAGACGATGATTCTCGGGCCGTCGGGTCAGAATATCTATCCGGAGGAGATCGAGTCCCTGCTCAACAACATGCCTTTTGTCAACGAAAGTCTCCTTATTGACGACCACGGCAAACTCATAGCCCTCATCCATCCCGATTTCGAGGCGGCTGAAAAGGCGGGGCTCGACAGAAAAAATCTGGAAGCGACGCTCGACAAGGAGATAAGCCTGGTCAACAAGCAGCTGGAAGCCTACAACCGGCTAAGCGGATTGAGAATCATGGAAGAGGAATTTGAGAAGACTCCCAAGCGCAGCATAAAGCGTTTCCTCTACCAGCCCTGACCCTTACAATCCCCGACCTCCACTCCCCTTTTTATTCATGAACGATTTCCTAAAGATGAAGGACTCTATACTCCGGATTTTACCCGTCATATTAACAGCAATCCTTGTTCCCTTGGCCGCAAATGCCAAAAGCAATAAGGATTGCCTTGACTTATATGGAAAATCCCGATCTTTCTGCAACGCACTTGAGGAATATTCCAACGGCAATATAAATGCCACCGAATCATTTTTAAAAGAAGAAATCGGAATTAATCCCCAAAACGGATTGGCATATTTCTATCTCGCCTTGATTTCTTGGGATAGAAATGACTCCAAAGCCACCTTCGATTATATCGACAAGGCCATAAAACATCTTGGAGGCAAAGCCAACAAGAAACATAAGGCAATGTGTTTCTCCCTTTTGGGCGACATCTGCATGGCTACAGGCAATTATCCCGATGCCTACGGAAATTATTTTAAAGCAATTAATCTCGACTCCTCTCGCCCTGACTACCTTGAATACATTTCAGAGGCTTCGTTTGCCGCCGGATTAAAAGACGACGTGAAAGTCTATGCCGAACGACTCATGAAGAAATTCCCGGATCGCCCCTATGGCTTTTTCTCGATGGGGAGATACCTTATGCACTACAAAGACGACCCGCAGGGAGCACTCTGCTATTTTGAGCAGGCCTTGGGAAAAGACCCAGACTTTGCCCGAGCATTAGACATGAAATCGCTGATTCTGATGTATGCAGAAAAATGGGATGACGCCTTCCCCTTGCTCTTCAGAGCCTTGGAAGGAGGCGAAACCAAAGCTCTGAAATATGCGATAGGCCTTGAAGGCGATGATTTCACAAGATTTGAGGAATATGTGGCCGGCCATCAGGTAGAGCGGAAATCAAATTGGAGATATTCTTTTGTGCTTTATAGCGGCCACATGAGAAAAGGGCTGTATAACAAAGCCATTCCTCTTATTTCCGAAGTGCTCGCCTTAGAACCGACCGAAGCGGAATATGACGCGCTATCAGAATGCTATCTAATGACCGGACATCTCGACAAGGCAACGGAGGCTATCGACATGGCAATCGCTCTTTCTCCGGAAGAATCCGTCTTCATCAAAAGGAAAGCGATCATCTGTCTGCTCAACAAGAAACCGGAAAAAGCGATGAAGATACTCTCAGACTTCATCGCCCGACACCCTGAAAATTCAGACATCGCCTTTGCCCATTCAGTCTTTAGCGCTATCTCAGGAAATACATCCGGCGCCATGACCGAACTCGACCGGCTTATCAGTCTTCAGCCTGACGATCAGTTGCTCCTTTACGAGAAAGGGAAAGTATGCCTCCTCACCCTACAGAATGACGAAGCTATGGCCTGCTTCAGAAAAGTCGTGAAAAATATCCGGAAGGATTCTCCTATATCATCGATATATGGAGCCTTGGCATACGCAAGACTTGGGGACGCCGACAAGGCAATACAAATCATCGACAATTTAATCGATAGGACGCCCAAAAGTGGACATGTGCAATACTTCTCGGCTATGGTCCACGCGATTATTGGCAACGACGGTCAATCACTCCGCCATCTCCAACTTGCCCATGCCAATGAATGCGAAACGATGCCTCTGTCGCTGATGGATTATGATTTTACGACGCTACGCAATAATCCGGAGTTCCGGATTCTTATCAACAAGCTAATGCCGGGATTGAAAGAGACCGGCAAAACCAATTTCATCTACGATCTATTTTGAAAAGACTTTTCGACATACTGACTTCATGGCTTGAGGCTGCGGGATTGCCCGATTCCGTCGTGGCTCCCCTCTCCACAGCTCTCGCCACTTTGGCCGTACTCGCCGGTTGCGGCCTGTTATATTTTTTCCTTCTCAAGCCCGTTTCCCAAAAAATTGACCATCAAATAAGGAAAACCAAAACCAATATCGACGACACTTTGCTGTCGCCAAGGGTAATAAACGCCGTCTCTATGCTTGCCACGACGATTCTCGTGGCATGGCTCTCTCCCAAACTGACGCTTTTTTATCCTGATGCGCATCAAGCCGTGGTCATAGGATGCCGGGTGCTGACTATTGCAGCCGTGACGTATCTTCTCGTGCTGGAATCCAACGGATTTTGCGACCTTCTGCGGCTGCGCAATGCCCAACACTCCGGGGTGCTCGTCTTGCGCAACCTCCTTCAAAGCATTATAGGGGTAGGAGCCGGATTGCTCATAATCAGCGTAATCCTCGACCGCGACCTTGCCTACGTCATCTCCGCTCTCGGAGCAATGGCAGCAGTGCTGATGCTCGTCTTCAAGGACTCAATCCTCGGGATGATCGCCGGGATAAGGCTTAGCCTCAACAATATGCTGAAGGTCAACGACTGGATTATTGTGCCAAAATACAATGCCGACGGGCAGGTGGAAGACCTATCCCTGACCACCGTGAAAGTACGCAACTGGGATAAAAGCATCTCCAACATCCCGCCTCACGCCCTTGTTGCCGAGGGATTCATCAACAAACAGCGTATGCTCGACCTCGGCGTGCGACAGATAAGACGCACGTTCTACGTCGATGTCAACTCCGTGCACACAATCCCACCACAAGAAATCGATAATCTCGGAGCTGCTGAATTTGCCGACGACCTCGACCTCTCCGCCCCCGTAGTCAATCTTTCGCTTTTCCGCAGATGGCTGCGACGAAAAATGCTCTCGCATCCTCTTGCCGCCCCTTCCGGAAGCATGAAAATGCAGGTCTTCGTAAGGGAAATACCGGCTACTCCTACAGGACTGCCCCTCGAAATTTTCTTCTTCGTGAAATGCCCCGATTGGGAGGAATTCGAACTGCTCCAGGCCGACTTCATCGATGAAGTGACAGCCGCCTTCCCCCGCTTCGGACTCCGGCTTTACCAATCTTTGGCGGCCCCGGCTTTTAAGCTCTGACAATCCCGGCTCGCGCCTCTTCAAGATCAACCCTTTCCATCATGCTCCGAAAAATATCCCCCTTTCTGCTTTGCTCAATAATCCTGACAGCACTAACTATGGTGCTCCTCCCTTATCGCAACGGCTACCTGCTCCGCTGGATGGACGACATGTCGCTTTTCGACTCATCACCCCACGTCACAGATATGCTCATGAACTATCCGGGCGGGGTTTTACAGTTTGCCGGATCATATCTGACCCAATTCATGTTCCATCCATGGATTGGAAGCCTCCTGCTTATGGCAATCTGGGCCTGTAGTGTCTTCCTTGCGATAAAGGCATTCCGCCTGCGGGGCTACGCCACCCTACTTGCCCTCTCCATTCCCCTAATCCTTTTGATCTCTATTCTTAATATCGACGTGGCATGGCTGACGATTCCCTCAAAAGGCTATATTTTCTCTCAGTCGATTGGAGCGGCCTTATCGCTTTCTCTTTTTCTTGTCTACCGATTATCAAAGTCATTCGCTATCCGCTGCCTGACATCGGCCATCATGCTGGCCTCATTCCCTCTTTTCGGATTCTATTCCCTTCTTGCATGGATGATGTCGGCCGTCTACGAAACTATCGAAGCCTTTACCGAAAGAAGCTTCAAACGGCTGTCGATAGTGGCCGCTGGCTTGGCTTTGGCTATTATTATTCCCCAAATTTACTATTCCTACTGGAGAGGCACATGGACCGAAAGAGATGGGATATATCTGAAGGGGTTGCCGGATTTCCCATTTTCTGATGGCGACTTATATCAATGGATGCCTTTTATCATTCTGACTGGAGCATTGCTGCTCCTGACCTCTTTCCCCTTCATAAAAGCTTCAAGGCTCTCATCCCGCAAAACTTTGATGGCCGGCATTGCCATTCTGACAGCCTTGGCGGGATGGAGCGCGGCCGTATCGACAAAGACAGAGCAATTCCGGGCTTTGGTGCTGATGCAACGCGCCATGCAAGCCAATGATTGGAACAAAGTCGTTGCCATCATCAGCAATTGCCGCCAACCGCCATCCTACGAAATGGCAGTAATAGCCAACTTTGCAGGTAAAATGCTTGGCAGGCAGACCATTCCCCTTCCATCCGAAGACTCCGCAGACAATGAAAATGGCCGGAATAAGAATGTCTCATTTACCCGCACGGCCCTTCTGACCGTGCCTCTCAGCTATTATATCGGCCACACAAACCTTAGCTATCGATGGGCTATGGAGCATACCGTGAAATTCGGTCCTCGCGCTTTCTTCATAAAATACATGACCAAATGTGCACTCGTCAACGGGGAGATAAAGCTTGCCGAGAAATACAACGATATGCTTCGCTCCACTCTCTTCCACCACGAATGGGCCGAGCGCTATCAACCGTTTATCGATAATCCTTCGCTCATGAAAGACGATCCGGAATTTGCAGCCATTCCGGAGAATACTTCACGCGAGATTTTCTTCGGACAATCACCGCATTAAGTCCGAGTCATTAGGAGGCTCTTAATCATTGACCCGCACCCCGGAATTTCACTCCGACAGCCTCTCCTTCGATAGCTTTCAGCACGTCTCCCCTGCTGAATTTCACGGGCGACACCATAAATTCCGGGACATTGAACGATTTCATCAGACGCGCATAATATTCCGGATTCTCCTGAGGGACGACAAAGGCCTTGCTGTCATTGCCATCCTCATCTATATATGCGATATACGGACGGGTGTAAGAACCGTCGTCGCGACGCGAACTGAAAATGACCCATCGGGAATTCGACGACCAGGAATGATAGCTGTCGGCCTCCTCACTGTTGGCATTGGCAAGCCGTCGCGATTCTCCCGTAGCAAGGTCGGTCAGCCAAAGGTCGCTGCTTTTGTGCCAGATATGGAATGTGCCGAAATCGCCGACGCAAGTCATCATCCGCCTTCCGTCGGGGGAGATTCTTGCAAGCGAAGCGCTCTTCCCCATTTCGGAAGCCTTCATCACAGTGTCGGTCTTCTCAGAAAATTTCCGGGCAACAGGATCGAATCCAAGCGCCACTATATCGTATTTAATCTCTCTGTGTCTGTCTGCCAATCCATCCGTTGCGTCAGGATGCCGTGCAACACTGTAATAAAGCGTTTTCCCGTCGGGCGACCAGGCGGGGAATGTCTCCAGAAGCGTGGAATCGTTGGCAACGTATTCCACGGTCTCCTCTTTCTCGTCATAAAGCAGAATGTCCGACCATTCGTCGAGCACCTCCACCTTCTGCCTGTCGCGGGTGAAGAAATACTGCTTCGTGCCATTAGTGGAATAAGCTATCAGATCAAGCGTGGGATGCCATGCCTGATAGACCCCGGCGACTTTAGTGCTGTCCGTCCGCAGGTCTACGCGCTTCACCCTGTCTCCGTCCATTATCAGCGTCCCGCCGTTTGCCTGCCTGACATGAAACTGTGTCTTTCCGTCGCTATACTGATTGCGGGGCACATGGCAATTTATGCACGACATCCTGCCCTCATCGGCAGTCAGGGCATTATTGAAGATTATCTCTGTCTCAAAATTGGTAAGATTTCTTTGGTTCAGGCTCAACTGATTGTATTGCACGAAAGAGGGTTCTATCAGACGATAGCTGAAATAGGGGTCGATCTCCTCATGGGCTACCTTCAACCCTGTCTTATATCCTGTCCAATCGCCGGCATTGTCTCTGACAAATATCTCGAGACAGAGCTCCTTGCCTCGGTTGTTTCCAAGCAATTCGCGCCATTCCTTTTCATCCCAGACCACGGTGTTGCCCCCAGCCAGTATTTCAGCTCCATTCCCGGAAATTCTTGCAATGAATTCCTCACCGGGCATCTCTATACAGAAGTTAAGCGGCGCAATATTCGGAGGGATGACGAGATCCGTATAGTCGGGATTTATCTTCGGAGACACGACGCTTTCCTCCACTTTCCCCTCCGGCATGCTTGCTCCGGAACATGAAAACAGAGACAACGCCGACATAGCCATCGAAAATCTAAATACTTTGAAAATCGCTCTCATCAACTTTATATTTGCAATTTATGCCGAGGTCGACGTAACACTGTCACGCTTTAGGCTTCCCTTAGGTCGGGGTCCCGGATTTCCTCAATAATACAAGGTCTTCGTCCGAGAGGCCGGTAATTCCCTTTATCGCATCATCCGGCATACCGGCAGCCATAAGATTGAGGGCTATGTCATAGACAGCTTCCTTTCGGCCCTCTTCTCGACCCTCTTGAATGCCCTTTTCCCGGCCCTCTTGAATGCCCTTTTCCCGGCCCTCTTGAATGCCCTTTTCCCGGCCCTCTGCGAAGCCGGCGGCAAGACCCTCTTCCCAGCCCTCCTCTCTGGCCGTGTCAAGCACATCGTTCTGCACCATTATATTGTCCATATGTGCGTCATACGCCCTTCTCTCCTTCGTCGTCATCGACAGATACCTCAGTTTCCTCTTCACCTCCTGAAGTCCGGGGGTGCGTGTGTCTTCCATCACCTTGCCCGTCTTCAGGTAGGTGAGCCATTCGTCGAGCGGAGAAACAGGAATCTTGTCATATTCATTTACCCTTATAAGATAGTATTCTGGAAATACCTCCTTCGGCAGGTGAGTGACGATTACGCCGTCCTCTTTCGTAGTGACAAGAAGGTCGTTACCGGTATGTATTCCCTTGAAACGGGTCTCCCCGTGATAGACATAATCATCTCCCCTTCCAAAGTCGCAATAGAGTATGCTGATGGAATACACCTTTTTGACCTGGTCATATTTCTCTCCTATGTTGATATGCTCGATTATGGCCTTGCACGTCCCATAAAGTATGCGCTTCAGGTAATGCAGCTGGCGAGTCAGCTGCACCTCCACAATGATTATATGCCCTTTGCTATTACGGGCCTTGACGTCGACACGGTTGAATTTGTCCGTGTCGCTTTCTTGATTCGACTCGCTCTCAAGCAATTCGATGATCTCTACTTTCTCTCCGATCAATACGGAGACAAAACCTTCAAGGATATCGAAATTGGCCTTGTCGCGAAGCATGTGCTTCATCGCCCAATCAAACCGTATATAGTCGTTTTCCTCACTCATAGCTGTTTACGTTTTAATCCCAGGTCTATGGGGTCGCAATACACCGGGGAAGACAAGACTGACGACGGCATAGGCCCCATATTTCCCCACAAATATAGCCAATCTCATTCAAAATAACAAATAATGCTGCAGGTATCAGAATTCACGATTCACAAATTTCATAATTTTCTATCCATCGGTATAGAAATCTCATGATTTTTCTCTAATTTTCCTCTACAGAGGAATAAATTCTTTATCATGCCGGTGTAAAAATCCCGAAATTTTTATCTACATTTGTACTTTCTCATAAAAAACGAAGTATGAACCGATTTTTTATCGCAATCCTCTTTCTCCTCCCGCTTTTTGCGAATGCCGGCAAATCCGCCGACAATGAATCCATCGAAAAGAAAGGCACCTACGTCACGGTCAACACCAATCATGGAGATTTCACTCTTCTCCTCTATGACGACACTCCTCTCCATCGTGATAATTTCATAAGGCTTTGCCAAGATTCCGTCTACAATGGAGTGCTTTTCCATCGCGTGATCAAGGAATTCCTCATTCAAGGCGGCGATCCTAAAAGTAAGGAAAGGATTCCCGGCAAAACGTATGGCGACTTCGACGGCGGCTATTGCGTATATGCTGAAATTCTGCCAGACCGCTTTTGCAAACGCGGAGCGTTGATAGATGCAAAACTGGGGGATGACGTCAACCCCACGCGGATGTCAGCCGGAACGCAATTCTGCGTCGTGCAAGGGCGAGTATTCACTGACAAGGAACTCGACGCCACAGAAAAACGCCTTGACGAATGGCAGCGCAATCATCTCTACCATATATCCAGATACGACCTTATGCTGGAGGATCCTGACCTGTCGAAACCGGAAAACGGTGACCTCCTGAATGCAAAGGCCCGCGAACTCGCGGCAAAGCGATATGAAGAGCAAGGGCCGGTAGTTATTTCACCGGAACGTCGGGAAGTCTACAAGACCATAGGCGGCACGCCTCATCTTGATGGCTCGGTCACGGTCTTCGGGGAGCTGGTAGAAGGTCAGGACGTTGTGGAAAAGATCACTCTTACCCCGACAGATAAAGCCGACCGTCCTCTCTCGGATGTCGTAATCCTGTCTACAAAGGTGTGGAGAAAATAATCCTCTTGTCATAAAAACTTCGCCCTCCCGACAAATTTGTCGGGAGGGCGAAGTTTTTATCTATGTCGGCTATTGATTCTCTGTCTTGGTTTTCGACCATGTCTTGCAATACGACCTTATCCCGCAATTTAGGCAGTCGGGCCGACGAGCCTTGCAGACGTAGCGACCGTGAAGTATCAGCCAATGATGAGCCTTCGGAACAAGATCCTTCGGGAGATGGCGCATAAGCGTCTTTTCCGTTGCAAGCGGCGTCTTGGAGTCGTTGGTGAGCCCGATGCGGTTGCTGACACGGAAGACGTGGGTATCCACCGCCATTGCCGCTTTGTTCCAGACCACGGCAAGCATGACGTTGGCGGTCTTCCGCCCTACGCCGGGAAGCTTCATCAGATTGTCGATGTCCGACGGCATCTCCCCTCCGAACTGCTCCGTCAGCACCTTGGCGGCGTTGATGAGATGTCGGGTCTTGTTGTTGGGGAATGTGACGCTCTTGATAAAGGGGAACACCTCCTCCTCCGTGGCTGCGGCAAGCGCATAAGGGTCAGGATATGCCTCGAAGAGCGCAGGGGTCACCATATTGACGCGCTTGTCCGTGCATTGCGCCGACAATATCACGGCAAGAAGCAGATGGAAAGGAGAATCATATTGCAGCTCGGTCTCCGGAGAAGGCATGTTCTCCGAAAACCAGGCCACGATTCCTTCATATCTTTCCTTGGTAGTCATAGGTCTTGAGAATCCCTCTTATCGGGCGGATTCAAACTCTGCGAGGAAACGAACGTCGTTCTCGCTGAACATTCGAAGGTCCTTCACCCTGTATTTGAGGTTGGTGATTCGCTCTATGCCCATGCCGAAAGCATACCCGGTGTAGACTTTGGAATCTATTCCGCAAGCCTCAAGCACGTTGGGGTCCACCATTCCGCATCCGAGAATCTCCACCCAGCCCGTGCCCTTGCAGAAGGCGCAGCCTTTTCCGCCACAAAGGTCGCAGCTGATGTCCATCTCGGCAGACGGCTCCGTAAAGGGGAAATATGAGGGACGGAGACGAATCCGGGTTTCCGGGCCGAACATCTCCTTTGCAAACGACAGGAGCACCTGCTTCAGGTCGGCGAAGGAGACATTCTTGTCGATGTAAAGACCCTCCACCTGATGGAAGAAGCAATGAGCGCGGGCGGAAATGGCCTCGTTGCGGTAGACGCGTCCGGGGCAGACAATCCTGATCGGGGGTTGTGTCTTCTCCATAACGCGGGTCTGCACCGACGAGGTATGTGTGCGCAGAAGCACGTCGACGGGGTTGCGCGAAATGAAGAAAGTGTCTTGCATGTCGCGTGCCGGATGGTCGGCGGGGAAATTCAGCGAGGAGAATACGTGCCAGTCGTCCTCTATCTCCGGACCCTCGGCTATCGTGAAGCCCATCCCGGCGAAAATGCGGATGATGTCGTTTTTCACGATTGAGAGAGGATGGCGCGACCCGACGGGGAAAGGAGTGGCCGTGCGGGTAAGGTCGATCATTGCAGCCTCCTTGTCCGAAGAGGTCGACAGGCTCTCTTTCAATGAGTTGATTTTCTCGGTGACAAACGTTTTAAGCTCGTTGATCTTCTGTCCGATCTCCTTCTTGCTTTCTGCGGGGACGTTGCGGAAATCGGCCATCAGTGCCGACACCGCGCCCTTCTTGCTGAGATATTTTATGCGAAGCTCCTCCACGGCCTCGGGAGTGGTCGCCAGGGCTGATTCTACTTCCTCTTTAAGGCGGTTGATTTTATCTATCATCGTTCTTTTATGCTCTTGTTTCCACCCTTTTTGTTTCATGCAGCAGCATAAGGGCGTTTATTTCGCGAAATTACAAAAAAATTCCCAATCCCCGTGTATCATTTCCCCATTTTCAATGTTATTAGGGTAAAGACCTAAGTAAACGTCAAATCAAAAAGTATTCTGTTATGCAAAAATTCAATTCTTCGGCGATAGTCTGCGCCGTCATTCTTGCCGTCGGCATCTTCCTGCTTGGCGTGGAGGTAAACAGTGGCCTTGGAAGCATCTCCGCCAACCAACGCACCGTCACGGTCCGCGGTCTTTGCGAAAAGGAGGTTACGGCCAACAAGGTGACGTGGCCTATCGTCAGCAAGTCGGTCGGCAACGACCTCCCCTCCATCTACTCCGCCATTGAGGGCACCAACAAGGCTATCCTCTCCTTCCTCAAATCCAACGGCATCACCGACGCTGAAATCTCCATCAATCCCCCGCAGGTGGTAGATCTTCAGGCCGACCGCTACAACTCCAACCCTGTCCCCTATCGCTACAACGTGACCAACGTTGTTGTCGTGACCTCATCCAAGGTCGACCAGGTGCGCAAGCTTATCGAGCGACAGACGGAGCTGATGAAGCAGGGAATAGCCATCGTGGCCGGCGACTATCAGTACCAGACTACGTATGAATACACCGAACTCAACACAATCAAACCGGGGATGATCGCCGAGGCAACGAAAAACGCCCGTCAGGCAGCCAACAAGTTTGCCGAAGACTCCGAAAGCAAGCTTGGCAAGATAAAGACAGCCTCACAGGGTCAGTTCTCCATCGAAGACCGCGACCAATACACCCCCTACATCAAGCGAGTCCGCGTAGTCTCCACCATCGTCTACTTCCTCAAAGACTGACCCCCACCACGTGACATATCCCTACTAAAAAGAGGGTGTATCAAAATTAAGCTTTTGGTACACCCTCTTTTGAGCAAACCTCCCTCTGAACATTTCTCAAAAAACGACCTTACGAGCTTGGCCGGCGATAACTTCGATGTAGACACCACAGGTGGGTTGAGACACTGGGCGGCCTTTGAGGTCGTAGTACACCGGACGGATATCGGAGGGTGCGGTTGTCACTCCTTCAACCCCGGAGGGTGTAGATTCGGTGATGTCCTTGAAGTTCTTCCAGCTTGTGGCGTTCTTGTACTGGTCGAGCGTGCCCGAAGGAACAGTGAGCTTGCAGGCGGAACATGTGGTGTTGCTGAATGTGTTTCTCACAATCTTCGGCGGAACGACGGCAAGCGACTTGATTGTCGTGAAATCGACATTCATAAAGGCGTTCATGCCCATTTCGGTCACATTTTCGCCGATGGTCAGCTTCTTCAGATTGGTGCATCCCGAAAATGCCTGCACGCCGACCGTGCCGACAGAGGCGGGAAGCACGACTTCGGTGGCGGGAGCGTAGTTCATGAACGCATATTTCTTGATTTCGACGGTCTCGCTGTCAAACAGAAGGTCAGTCACTTCCTTGCCCTCCACGGTCAGCATCACTTTACTGCTGTAGAGGGGGTTAGCCGTGTAGTTCTCGAAATCAATCTGTGTCCAGGCTGCCAACGACGGAATTTCGACATATTTGAAGTTGCATTTCTCAAAGGCACCTTTTCCTATGGTCTGCAGACCGGCGGGGAAAACCACAGTCTCCTCGGCCGCTATGCCCGAAAGGCTGTAAGCCCCTATCGTTGTCGTCCCTTCGGGAAGTGTTCGCAGCACAATGGCGTTGCCTTTGCCGTCGAGCAGCGTCGCATTCTTGTGCAGAGGGCTTGCAGTCGAACCGTTGAACGATGTCGTAATCCACGACCGCAGGTCGGGCGTAACCACAGTGTCAATGGAGTCGGATTCGCTGAAGCAATTGCTGCCGACGGTGGCCGGTGCTCCTGCGAACTCCACATGGGTCAGGCCTGAGCACTTCGAGAACGCTGAGTTGCCTATCGACTGCACTGTGGCCGGAATGAAGAGACGGTTGAGGTTGTGACAGGTGACGAAAGCGAAATTCGACACCGAGGTCACCATGTAGCTCTTTCCGTCGGCATCGGTCACTGCCGACGCCAATCTCACTTCCGATGGCACATCGGACGGAGTCTGACGTCCGACCTCGCAGGTCGAATCATTGAGGGTGTTGTAGACTATGCCGTCGGCAACTATCTCGCTAGCGCCGGCATTCAATGCCGCAGCCATGGCTGCAATGAGGTAAAGCCTCTTGATGCTAAGAAAATTCATTTGATATCCGTGTTGATTCAAGCCGCAAAATTACTCATAATTCGGCTCTCACGCAAATTTAGACCCCGTCCACAATAGGTGTAGAGTCAAGTGCAACGTTATGGAGCCTAAATGATGTAGATTCAAGGGAAAGTGTTAACTTTGCCCCGTGGATCGAAGAGGAGG
>VSPO01000068.1 GCA_009775375.1 Muribaculaceae bacterium
TCAACACACATTTGTTTTTAATCTTGCAAAGTTAACATAAAAATCCCTATTTTTCAAGACAATTTCAAAGGGCTCCCTCTTTTCCACGCTAAAATATCGCCAAAAGCCCCTCCCTCCCAAAACCATGGCATAGGATTCCGGTCATGACACTGCTTCAGCCAGCCATAAGTTCATTAAAGGATTGTTTAGCGCTAAATCAGTCGGAAATTCATTTTCATATTATGATATATGGATATTTATTGCTATATTTACAGCCTAATATCAATATATTAAAACATGATTATTGGGGATTTCTTATCTAACAATGAGATTTTGGAGACTCTCGCAAGGCGCATGAAGGAATACCGTCTCGCCGCGAGGTTGAGCCAAAGGGAGCTTGCTCAAAATCGGGTGTGGGCTACACGACTATATGCCATTTCGAGCAAGGGAAGAATCCCAACCTCTCGCTTGGCAATTTCATATCGCTTCTGCGCTGCGTAGGGATGGAGCGTCGGATGATGGACGTGTTGCCTGAGCTTCCCGTTCCACCCATGGCATTGAAAGAGATCAACAAACTGATTCCCAAACGCGTAAGAAGAAAAGAGAAATGATTTGACTTTCACGGTAGACCCTTCGGCACCATTCTACGTCAATCGCCACAGCATGACAATAAACGGCAACAATCAAGAAATTAGCATAGTCACTTCGTAATGATACAATGCAGTCATTTGATTGACAATGATTCCATTATGGTGTCAAAGTTAAGAGTTTGTTTAACATTGAATGTTAAATAAACTCTTAATCAGACTGGCCTCTCAACACACCAAATAGGATCACATATCCTCCAACGTGAGCAATTTCGTCATGACTTCATATTTCATGAGAAGACATGATTTGATGCGCTCCAGCTTCTCCGTAAATGCCTTATGGTCGTATTTGCGACGCTGACGCTTCACTTCTGCCACAATTGCCGTCTTTCCGTCTGTCTTTATTCCGACAATATCTATCTCGTTGGCCTCCTTCCCCTTTTTACGTTCCCACCATGAGCCAATATCTATCTATTCATGGCTCTCAGCCATTTTAAGCCGAAAGTATTTTTCAAGCATATGACCGGAATACGTAGGATAGTCAGAAGTTATTATCTCCCTAAGATAGTGAAAATTGCCCATCTCCACCAGTGTCTGGTTACGGTCAAAATAATTGAACCAGAAGCGCAGAAAATTATCAGTGATCTCATATCGCACATTCTGAGAGCGCGGCTTCGACATTATGGGTCGGACCCGCTTAATAATGGAATAATCTTCAATCAACCGCTTAATATGCCCTGCCACCGTCGTTACCCCCATCGCACTTTCAATTGCCCCTTGAGTGTTTATACCTGATGCGATGCAGCTCAACACTGAGAAATAAGACCCATAATCCTTACCAAACTCCTCAATCAACAGATTACGCCCTTCTTCTACAAAAGGAGAGTTCTCCCTGACAACATAGTGAAACGTCCCGGCTATCGAAAGATCGGTATCTTCACACAAAAGTTCTATGTATTTAGGCACGCCTCCGGTTATGCAATAGAAAGCGAGCAATTCATCTTTGGTGTATTCGGGTCGGAAATCACGCATTATTTCTTTCATGGTTTCAGTGTCAAATCCCGATAACCGTATCGCCGCATCTGCTCTTCCGAATAAAGGTTCGTGGTAACTCTCAAATATTTTGTGCATCATAGAATATACCGAGCCCATGAGTAGCAAATTCATATGGGTATCATTGCGGTAGGTGTCCCAGATATTCTGCATGTCACTAAACACTGATGGATTTATATTGAAAAATTCCTGAAATTCATCGATAATCAAGTTGAACCTCCGGGTCTTTGCAAACTCCATCAACAACCGGAACAACGATTTGAAGGATTTTATCTCTGATGGCACATAACAATCAAGGGCTGACGAAATAAGACCAGAGAATTCCTCACATAATGACGCTTCGTTTTTTCTGCTGACAAACAAATATACAGTAGGGAATTCTCCTTGCGTTGCCCTCAGCGCAAGCGATGTCTTGCCGATACGCCGCCGACCTGTCACAACCGTCATCCTTGAACGGGATTCAAAAGCCCGTAGCTGTATCCGCCTTAATTCTTCTATTTCTTTCTTACGATTATAGAACTTCATATTTAATCACCGGCGTAATTATTACCACGGCGACAAAGTTATAGATAATCCTTGGATTTTCCAAATATGATCCCTCTTCAAAATTTCAGACAGAACATATTTATGACGCATTCCGGACAGCCAGGAGGCCGCGAACTAAATCACGGCCATTAATCGTGGCAGTCTGTTGTCAAACAAGAGCCAACACAATGCTAATATCCGAGTACATATAACTTGTAGATCTGCAACTATTCTCGCACGCTGCATAGGATGCAGCTGCTTTGGTCTGCTTATTATTTCCGCGACTCTTGATATTCTTCCCCAATAACCAAAATTGCTGATCTTATTGATGTATATACGTCTTTTCCTACACAAAGATATTGCTTGCAGCAAGAAGATAACGAAATAACTCCAAGCAAGTATATTACAGAGTGCCATAACGACGAAACCGGGGGGAACTGCAGAATGGTATTGCTTATGATTTTGTGGCTTTTTATCCTATTGATATAGAAATACCGCGATTTATGTGTAATTTTGCAGTCGATAATTAAATCCTGTCAACACTGATAGATGAAACGGACTAAAAAATTCGCGACCGCCTCGCTCAACCTGCTCTTCGGAGCCGTCGGCACCCTCCCTTTGGGCGTGCTCTACGGCATATCCGACTTCGTGGCTTTCCTTGCCGGAAGAGTCATAGGATACCGCCGAAAGGTGATACGCAAAAATCTCTCCGCTTCCTTCCCTGAAAAATCCACGAAAGAACTACGCGAGATAGAGAAAGGGTTCTACCGTTTCCTCGGAGATTATTTCGTGGAAACCATGAAGCTGGGGAGAATGAGCAAAAGGCAAATCCTGAGGAGAATGAAATTCGAGGGGCAGGAGGAGGTCAACGAATGCCTCAACAACGGGCAGGACGTGTCGCTCCTGCTCGGGCATTTTGGCAACTGGGAATGGATCAGTTCCATACCGCTCCATCTCCCCGAAGGAATACACGGCGGACAAATCTACCATCCACTCGAAAATGAAGCATCCGACCAAGCTTTCCTGAAAATACGGTCGCGTTTCGGAGCGATATCAATTAGGATGAAAGACACCCTCCCCACAATCATGAAATGGAGAAAGGAGGGCAAGCCATTCATCATCGGATATATAGCCGACCAGGTCCCGATTTTCGAGGGCATCCACTATTTCGCTGATTTCCTCAACCAAGACACTCCGGCGATGACCGGGCCCGAACGCCTTTCAAAGATGCTCCATGCAGCCGTCTTCTATTGCGACATGAGTCGTCCGAAACGAGGGGAATACCTCTGCCGATACGTCAAAATCACCGATGACGCTACCGCCCTGCCGACATTCGAGCTGACCAAGATATACTATCAGATGCTCGAACAGACCATCAAAAGCGACCCCAGGCTTTGGCTCTGGAGCCACAACCGATGGAAACGCACCCGCAAGGATTTCTTCTCCGTATTCGGCAAAGAGGAGGCGGAAAAGCGACTTTCCCATTTATGACAATCCAAGACTCAGCTTCCAAGACGTGAAAGACAGATTACTCAATACCCGACTATACCGCACGCCTTGCCTTCGCAATGCCTCGGCATGGCTCGTCTTCGCATGCGCGTTCATCACGTATTGGCTGACGCTCGATTCCGGCGTATCCTATTGGGATTGCCCGGAATACGTCACGTGCGCCTCGCTTCTCGAAGTCGGCCATCCACCCGGCAATCCTGCCTGGATGCTCGCAATGAGAATAGCGACATTACCCTTCCCGGCCCACATGCACGCCTACGTGGTCAACCTTTGCAGCGCCTTGTTCATGGCCTTGGCAGCATCACTGCTGGCAAGAATCACGTATAACGCACTCCTTTTCGCAAGTCGCGGCCACCTGCGGAAAGGCAAACTGTCACCACGAATCATAAAGCTACTTGCCGTCTCATGCTCAATCTGTTGCGGGCTGTGTTTCGCATGGTGCGACTCCGTTTGGTTTTCCGCCGTCGAGGCGGAGGTATATGCTATGTCGGCATTCCTGTCAGCGCTATCCATATGGCTCATGACCCTCTGGGCCAATTCCCGCGACGCGGCACGACGATCAAGGCTTATCATACTCATTGCCTATATAATGGGCTTGTCGATAGGCGTGCATCAGCTCAACCTCCTCTGTCTGCCGGTGCTCGCAATAATTTACGTCTACTGCAAAAAACCCGTCAATTGCCCGTCATGGAAATCAGTCGTGGCTCTGCTCCTATCGTTTATTGCCGTAGCCATTATCCTTGTCGGGATGATGAACGGAGTGCTTACATGGGCGTCGGACTTCGAACTTTTCGCCGTCAACACTCTCGGCATGCCATTCTTTTCGGGAGTGGCTGCATACGCCGTCGCCACGCTCCTATCAATGGTTGTCGCCCTTATATCCGTTTCCCATCGCTGTCGCATAGCCACCCTCATCTCCTTGGCCGTCTTCATATGGCTGTCGGGGTTGACAGTGGTAAACGGCAACATAGCTGTCGCCGGCATCGCTTCCCTGACAGTCGCGGCTGTCGCGGTCTATTCACGCCGCATACAATGGGAAACGCTGCGTAATGGCATATGGATCACGGGGATGCTGCTGCTCGGATACTCCTCCTTCGCCATCATCCTTATAAGGGGAGCCGCCAATCCTCCCATGAACGAGGGCGCGCCTACCGACATATTCGCCCTCTCGCGCTATATCTCCCGCGAACAATATGGCTCCAAACCGCTCCTTTACGGAGCCACGCCTTACAGCCGCCCAATATTTCAGGAAATTTGGAAACAAGGAGAATCCTCCCCGGAATATTCACGTTACGTACTGAAAAAGAGGGCTCCGCGCTATGTAAGAGCTCTCCCGCAAGCGCGACTACACCAGCGAAGCGGATTCATGACGGCCGACGACTCAGCCGCCAACCGCAAAGCCTTGCTTTCCAATGCCGCCGGCTACCTACTTTCCGATTATTCCTTCTCCAGGATGACGACACCGGAACTCGACATGTGGCTGCCGCGAATCACGTCGTCGTCCCCTTCCATGCTTGAAAGCTACGAGGCCTGGGCAGGGATGGACAAAGCCACGATGGAACACGTAGAAATATCCACCGCCATAGACAGTCTGGGAAATCCTTGTGGAAAAATGGACGCTTCGGGCAAGCGCACTAAGGAGACATCCCATCGCCCCACCTATCTGCAGAATCTCCAATTCTTGGCCTCTTACCAGATAGGCTACATGTATTTCCGCTATCTGCTATGGAATTTCGCCGGGCGCCAGAACGACATACCTTCCACCGGAGAGATCGACCACGGAAATTTCATCACCGGATTCCCTTTCGTCGACAACGCCATGCTCGGGCCTTTGGAGCTTATGCCCGACAACGCCTACTCCGACAATCCCGGCAGGAACGTCTATTATTGCCTGCCTCTGCTGCTCGCGATTATCGGCATGGTCGTCCTAATGAAAGGAGGCAAGCGTGGCAGACGGGTAATGACGGCAGTGACGGTGATGTTCCTGATGTCGGGGCTCGCAATTGTGGTCTATCTCAACCAATCGCCGGGAGAACCGCGTGAGCGCGACTATTCCTTCCTCGGTTCGTTCATGGCCTTCACGGTATGGATAGCCTTCGGGGTGTGGATAGCAGGCAAAGCCGCCGTCGAGAAATTCCGGCAGCGACCCGTCAGGATTACCACTATGACGCTCTGCGCATTCGGGCTTCCGGCTTTGATGCTCGCCGAGAACTACGATGACCACGACCGCTCGGGGAGAGGCCACACACTTGAATTTGCCTCCAACACCCTCGCAATGCGTCCGGAAGGAATCATTTTTACTCAAGGCGACAATTTCACGTTCCCATTGTGGTATGCCACGGATGTCGAAAAACGTGGGAAGGGGCATATGGTCATAGACGTCTCCTATCTCGCCACTCCGGAATACGTCATCAATCTCATGCGCCAAGGAGAGGACCGCATACGATTTACCGCCACGCCCGCCGACATCGCGTATGGAGCTTATGCCTTTACGAGAATCGCAAAGGACGCCGACACAACAGCCACTTCCCTCCATCAAGCCCTAAGAGAGTTGTATTCGCAGAAAGAGGGAGCTCCGACATTCCGTCATTCAAGGGTGACGGTCGCAGGATTGTCACCCACCGACACCCTGACCGTCAACCTCCGGGACATGGCATCGTCGGGGACAATCCCCTTCAAGCAATTGATGCTGCTTGATATAGTAGCCTCCAATTCAGCTGGGCCTGACAGAAAACCCATATATTTCCTTTCCCACGTCGGAAGAAGCCTATATTCCTCCTTGGCAAAGGCTACGCGTCCTTTCGGGCCGGCGGAGATATACGCCCCTTTCATCAGCCGGGAAGAGTATCTTGACAGACTTTCGGCCCTTGCCGATTCCATAGTCAACAATGCCAGGGAAGGCAATCATCCCTCTTACGTGGATCCGGTAATAGCCGACATGAGCCGCCGACATAGAGGAACGCTGACAAGGATGGCAAAAACATTCCTCGACAATGGCATGCCGGCCAAGGCATCAAAATGTCTGTCCTCGGCAGAGAAAAGGATTCCTTTCGACAATATTCCGGGAGCATCTTTCACCGTGGCCGACTCCACCTATCATGAAGGCATCGAATTCGCCGCCCTTCTCATGCGACTCGGGAAAGAGACCGGCGACGGAAAAAACCTCAGACATGCGAGGTCGCTGCTTCTTGCCATGAAAGGGAACGCCCGACAGTGGCAACGCTACTATGCCGCCCTCCCTCCGGAAAGACGGACTCTCCTATCCAACGAATCGCGGCGACTCATCCTGACGTTGCCCGTCATAGATTCTCTTCTTAACGCATGTCATCCCCTCAACCCAGATTCCTCAACCGAATCCCCGACACCGTCATCTACGACACCGGACAGGGATTCATAAACTCTAAAACAATATGAAACCAATATTCATAATCGGATACATGGGATGTGGCAAGACCACATTCGGACGTGCCTTGTGCGAAAAGACAGGGCTGAAATTCATCGACCTCGATGATTATATCGAAGCACGCCACGGCGCAAGCGTGAAGGAAATTTTCGCCATAAAAGGTGAGCAGGGATTCAGGGAGATAGAACAGGAAGCATTGCGGGAAGTGGCCGACTCGGAAGACACGGTCATATCATGCGGAGGGGGGACGCCATGTTTCTTCGACAACATCGACTTTATGAACGACAAAGGCCTGACCCTATGGTTGAAAGCCTCCAATGAGACCCTATTCTCCCGGCTCGTCAGGAAGAGAGAGAAACGCCCGCTGCTTGCAGGGAAGACCGACGAGGAAATTAGAGAAATAATCACCCGCCAGCTTGAAGCGCGTACCCCCCACTATTCCAAAGCCCAAAACATCTGGCAAGGCGACTCTCTCGAAGACCGTCGCCAAATCGACGACAACATAGCCAACTTCCTCCTCTACGGCCCCATCCCTATTCCCGACACTAAGAAATAGGACACTTACTCTAAAATTTCGGGGGATTGGATTTGTTTTTTACAATCCTTTGAATTAATTTTGTGGCAGCTAAGGACGTGTCTGTTTTCTTACGCGCCCTTAGTGTTGGCCGACCGGGCAACACAAGAAAACATGTATAAAAATTATCTTTTCCCCGCTATTTACCCCATGACAGAGAAAGAACACACAAAAACTATCGAGCTTGACCCTCAACCAAAGCTCGCCGAAAATACAAAAAACGGCAAATCACTGAAAATAGGACTTGTAGGAAACTATGAGGATACGGAAGAAACCCGGTTTCTGCTGACTCCCGAGGGCTGCGGATTGCTCACTTCCTCCGGCATAAAGATTGTCATGGAATGTGGCGCCGCCACCGACATCAGCTTCCCTGATTCCGCCTACACGGAGTTTGGCGTTGAGATCGCCAAGCGGGAAGAAGCCCTGAAAGCCGATATTGTCCTTTCCTATCTTCCTCTGAGGGAAGACGACATCAAAAAGATGAAGGACGGAGCCTCCTTGTTTACTATGATGGACGAGTCGCTTTTCGAGATGAAAGTCATCAAGGCTCTTATTGACAAAAACATCACGGCAGGCTGTCTCGACAACATGTATAGCTACAATGACGAGCCTGTCTTCGCCAACATTATCGACGAAATCGACGGCAGGGCCTCGATTATCTACGCACAGGAGTTTCTGTCGTATGTCGGAGGGGGCAAAGGCGTGCTTCTCGCCGGCGTGGCCGGCTTGAATCCATGCGAGGTGCTCGTCATCGGCGACGGCACCACTGCTTATTCCGCAGCAAAGGCCGCTATGGCTGCGGGAGCATACGTCACGCTCATGAACAACGACATCTCAGCACTGCAGGTGGCAAAGCAATATTGCGGCGACGCACTCAACACCGTGGCCATCCATCCCCGCGTGCTATATAATAAGGTGAAAGGAGCCGACGTGATACTTATAGGCGAGTGCACCCGCCCGTTTGAATTTCCCAAGAACCTCTCCGTGGCAATCAAAGACACTGTCTACGTGCTCAACTTCAATGAGACGAAGCCTTCGCTGTCAGTGCCACGCACAGTGGCTATGGCCATCTCCAACGTGCTCGTCAATTTCTTCAGCGACATGCTGATAAAAGGCGGGGTCAACGCCATGGTAAGCGCCACGCCCGGAGTGCAATCCGGCATCGTATGCTACAGGGGCAAGCTCGTGGACAAACTCGTGGCCTCATACCTCAACCTCAGCAGCGTTGACATAAAAGTGATGCTCGCCGCTTCCAACTGACACCCCGACGTCACTTCCTTAGTCACGCGTTCCTTAAATGGAGAACCACCGACATCTGATACACATCCTTACCGAAAACCGCTGGGGAGGAATGACAAGATACGCTCTCGACATCTGCCGACATTACAAGAGTCTTGGATGGAACGTAGTGGCATTCACCCGCGATGCAAAAGCCGTTGATTCCCTTTTCGAGAAAGAGGGAATCAACCGTCTTCATGCCCCATTCTTCGGAATATTGGATTTCAGTTCGGCAAAGATGCTTGCCCACGCTTTAGGCATTTTGCCTGTCGGGTCGGCGGTGGTTCACGTCCACGGATTCAGGAATGCCTTCACCGCCTTGCTTGCCCGCAAGCTTGCGGGAAGGAAAGACGTGCGCATCGTGATGACGCGCCACAAAGTAAAGAAAGGGATCGATTCATGGCTGTTCCGACGGATATACCGCAATCTCGACGCCATGATTTTCGTATCGCACATTGCGGCCGAACGGTTTCTTTCCACATGGCATGGGCGTGACATCCCTTTCGACCCCGGAAAAATCCACGTGATCCACAACAGTCTCTACATAGCCACTTCAGATACCCCCATTCAAAAAGAGAAAGGGCCGGTCTGCGCCATGTTTCACGGACCATTGGCGGCAGGGAAAGGCCTTGAAACCCTCATCGACGCCCTTTCCATGCTGAAGGGATCGAGAATGAGGCTATGGATCGTCGGGAGCGGCACGCCGGATTACGTGGATAAGCTCCGCAGAAGGGCGCTGACAAGGGGAGTCATGGAAATGATTGACTGGAAACGGCACTCCGACAATCCCTTGGGACTGATACGGGAGTGCGACTTCGGAGTGCTTCCCTCATCGTCGGAAGAGGCATTCGGGCTATCGAATATTGAATACATGGCTTGCGGCAAACCATTGGTCTGCTCCTCCAATGGAGCTCAACCGGAGTATATCACCGATGGGCGCGAGGGATTCCTCGTTCTCCACTCCAATCCCGGAGCATTGGCAGAAGCCATGCGCAAGCTTGCCTCGGATGCCGAGCTTAGGCAAAGAATGGGGGAACGAGCGGCCACATCGTTTCGCGAAAATTTGTCGTGGAGCCGGTTCATCGCCGCCCTCGATCCGATATACACAGGCAAGGAATAGCCATCTGCTGTCATGAATAAAATTCGGCGCCCCTCCGTTTTCCTGTGGAAGCGGAGGGGCGCCGACATATTGCGGGCAGTCAGTCAATGCGCGTCGAGCCAATTGTCGGCGACACCACTGGAGGCCGTCAGAGTCACCTTGCCCTTATAAGCATTCTCCATGCACTCCGCCACCATATCCTGAAGGCGCGGCAACTCTTCAGGCACCACATCGAAATTCAATTCATCGTGCACCTGCATTATCATCTTAGACTTCATTCCTTCCGAAGCCATACGTTTGAATATATCGACCATCGCCACCTTGATGATATCGGCGGCAGCCCCCTGAATCGGGGCGTTGATGGCATTGCGCTCCGCATATCCCCTGACCACGGGATTCTTGCTATTGATGTCGGGCAGACGACGCTTTCGCCCCATTATCGTGGAGACATAGCCATGCTCCCTTGCCGTCTCCACCGAATCGCTCATATACTTATGAATCGTGGGAAAGGTGGCAAAATAATTGTCGATAAGCTCCTTGGCATCGGAGCGTGGTATGCCGAGCCGCGACGACAGTCCGAATGCGGATATGCCATAGAGAATGCCGAAATTGGCGGTCTTAGCATGGCGCCGCTCATCGGCACTCACCTCCGCAAGAGGCTTATGATAGATCTTAGAGGCCGTGATGGCATGGATATCATCGCCGTTGCGGAATGCCTCGATCATGGTCTCATCATTGGCAAAATCGGCCACAAGCCTGAGTTCTATCTGTGAATAATCGGCCGAAAGGAAAAGATGCCCCGGATCCGCGATGAAAGCCCTTCTTATCTCACGACCCTGATCCTCCCTGACAGGAATGTTCTGGAGATTTGGGGATGATGACGAGATACGGCCCGTGGCTGTCACCGTCTGGTTGTAGACAGTATGAACCTTTCCGGTAGTCGGATTGATTGCCGCCGGTAACGCCGTCAGATAAGTTGTAAGCAATTTTTTCAGCTGACGGTATTCAAGAATCTTGCCGACGATTGGATTCTTGTGGGCCACCTTCTCCAGAAGGTCCTCGCTCGTGGAATACTGTCCGGTCTTTGTCTTTTTGGCCTTGGGGTCAAGCCGCAGCTTGTCGAACAGAATCTCCCCTACCTTTGCGGGAGAGCCGACATTGAATTCCTCCCCAGCCATGCTGAATATCTCCTTTTCTATACCCGACAATTTTTGGCCAAGGTCGCGGGCAGCCTCGTTCAACGCCTCCACATCGATACGAACCCCGACAATCTCCATCTGAGCCAACACCTCGGAGAGCGGAAGCTCCACATCCGTCAGGAGTTTCTCCATTCCCTCCTCCTCAATCGCAGCAGCAAGCAGCGGCTCAAGCCGCATGACCACCGCCGCCCTCTCGCAGGCCCACATTGCAATCTCCTCTTCTGTGGAGGCGACTTTCTTTGAGCCCCGTTTCGGGGAGAACACCGGTTCCGGCAAACAGGTGTAGCCAAGATAGCCGGAGGCGAGCATATCCACGTCGTGGCGCATCTCGGGCTGAAGAAGATAGTGGGAAACGGTGACGTCGGCATAGTTGCAAAGAGCCGGAGCATTATCAGTGCGCAGACGGTGGGCAATGACATAATCCCTCTTTGCGGAGGCCGTCACTTTCCTCACGTCCGCGCGGGCAAACAGGTCGAGGACAGCCGCGATTCCGGCTTTCATTGAGGCGGGCACATAATAGGCCTTTCCTTCCTCCGACACTACGGCAACACCCTTCAATACGGCATCCATGTCGTTGTCTCCTTCCGCCACCATGCAGACGCCACACCGGCTATCCTTCATCATCGATGCCGACACGGAGTCGGCATCTTCTTGCGTTGCTACTATTTTCCAGTCGATTGGGTCGGACATAAATGTCTTAGGGACGGCTGCCTCGACATCGGCATCTTCCTTTGTCTCCCCTTCAGAGAAGTCGTCGAACAGGGAGGAAGGGAATTCCGGCTTCTTTACCGCAGGACTCTCCTCGCCAAGACGGCGTTCCACCCTGTCGCGCAGCGATTTGAATTCAAGTTCATTGAAAATGGCGAAAAGCTTGTCGCGATCCTCGTTTTTCCTGACAAGCTCATCGGGGACGGCTTTGACAGGGACATCAGTGCGGATAGTGGCAAGGAAATACGAGTCGCGTATCTGCTGAGCGTTCTCTTCTATTTTCTTCTTCAAAGCACCCTTTAGTTCAGCTGTATGTTCCAGCAGACTATCGACGCCACCAAACTGGGTGATAAGCTTGACTGCTGTCTTCTCTCCGACACCGGGACATCCGGGTATGTCGTCGATTTTGTCGCCCATAAGCGCCAGGAGGTCTATCACCTGCTTCGGCTCATCTATTCCATATTTCGAGCAGACCTCCTCTTCGCCACGCAATTCAAAATCCTCTCCACGGTAGGAAGGCTTATATTGCAGCACGCCCGGACTCACCAATTGGCCGAAATCCTTGTCGGGAGTCATCATATAGGTCGTGAATCCCTCCGCCTCGGCCCGTTTCGCCATCGTCCCGATTACGTCGTCGGCCTCAAAACCTTCCACTTCAAGAATAGGGATATTATATGCATGGATAATCTCCTTTATTATAGGCACGGAAAGCTTGATGTCCTCGGGAGTGGACGACCTCGACGCCTTATAGGAAGCATAGGCTTCGCTCCGGAACGTAGGGCCCGGAGGATCGAAACATACCGCTATATGGGTGGGCCGCTGCTTGCGCAACACCTCTTCCAAAGTGTTGACAAACCCGAATATCGCAGACGTGTTGAAGCCGTCGCGGGTCAGGCGCGGCATCTTTATGAGGGCATAGTAGGCGCGGAATATCAACGCATACGCATCAAGGAGAAACAGGCGTTTTTCATTCATGTCAATTAAATTTTCCGCTAATTTAGCAATTTAATCGCTATTAAATGCCTCCGTTAATAAGATTTTATTAATTTTGCAGTGAATTTGAATATGGACAAGCTCACCGTAATACAAAATAGGCTTCAAAACGAGCTCGCGGCGATGAACGACATAATACGCCGCTCGCTCTTTACCCCGAATCAGTTGATGAATCAGGTCGTGACGTCGTATCTCACATCCAAGGGAAAACAGATACGGCCCATTATGGTGATTCTCAGTGCCGGAATGTTTGGCGGAGTCAACGACCATGTGCTCCATGCAGGGGCGGCACTCGAAATGCTCCACAATGCATCCCTTATTCACGACGATGTAGTCGACGAGACTCCGTTGAGGCGTGGCAAGGATACGATCAACCATCAATGGGGCAATCATATCGCCGTGCTCGTCGGAGATTATTTCGTCTCCAACGCCCTCGCTGCAGGGATAAAGACCGACAACATCTCGATAATATCAGCCATATCCGATCTCGGCAAAGAACTGTCGCTCGGAGAGATCGACCAAATCTGCAACGCCCGAAGCCATCATTTCGATGAAGAAAGCTATATCTCGATGATCCGCAAAAAGACGGCTTCGCTTTTCGTGAATTGCGTGAAGATGGGAGCGGAGGCGGCCGGAGCTTCACCAAAGGAATACGAGCCGCTGATGAGGTATGCAGAGTTGTTCGGACTTTGTTTTCAGATAAAAGACGATATCTTCGATTATTTCGACAGTATCTCCATTGGGAAGCCTACCGGCAACGACCTGAGAGAGGGGAAGGTGACGCTTCCTTTGCTTCATGCCCTTGCCTCCGGCCCGGAAGAGGAGGCGGCGGAAATGAAAGCTCTTCTTAAGAGAGGCAACCTCTCCCCTTACGAAATATCCACCCTTATTGATTTCGCCAAAAGCAACGGAGGAATTGAATATGCCTACGACCGCATGGCGCAAATGCAGGCGCAAGCCCTTAGCCTTCTCGACAGCTACCAGGAATCCGATTGGAAAGAATCCTTCAAGGATATCTTTGCTTTCGTAATATCCAGAAAATCCTGATAAACCCTTCCGAAATCCCCTCCAACCGTTCCTTATGGCCACAACCCTCCTGAAATACATGAACGAAGGCATCATTGAGGCCGGTTGCGACGAGGCCGGACGCGGATGTCTTTGCGGCCCTGTCAGTTGTGCCGCCGTGATTCTTCCCCCTGACTTTGAATGCCCGGAACTTAACGACAGCAAGAAGCTGACGGAAAAGAAGCGTGCTGCTCTTCGCCCTTTCATTGAGCGTAACGCCATAGCCTGGGCCGTCGTGATGGTGGAGGCGGAAGAGATCGACAGAATCAATATCCTCAACGCTTCCATTATCGGCATGCACCGTGCCCTCGACAATCTTAGGGTGCGTCCTCAACATGTCCTTGTGGACGGCAACAGGTTCAAGCCATATCACGACATACCACACACCACCGTAGTCAAAGGCGACGCCACATACATGTCGATAGCCGCTGCGTCGATACTTGCCAAGACCCACCGCGACGAGCTTATGGAACGGCTTGCCCTGAAATACCCGGGATATGCGTGGGAGGTCAACAAAGGATACCCGACAAAGGCCCATCGCGCCGCCATCGCCTCTCTCGGACCATCTCCAATCCACAGACTCTCCTTCCGACTCATCTAAGATACGCCCCCACCCATATTTCCCTGCCATGAAGAAAAAGACAAATCCCGGTCCCAAAAAACAAAAGACACCGAAATACAACAACATCTCTTGCCCGAAGGGGATGACAATAGAAAACTGGCAGACAGCCCTACGGAAACAGGCCGCGGAAAGAGAGCATCTTGCCGTGATCGGTCCGGCCGACACGGATTCTAACTTTGAGGTCAGGAATCCCAAGACCACGAGACGCTACGACGTCAGCTATTATGGACCCGGCAGCCAATGGAACCGCTGCTCATGCATGGACTTCAAGACCTCCGGACTCGGCACCTGCAAACATATCGAGGCAATCAGCCTGGCCCATGAAGGAAGGTTCGCCCGGAAAAACTATCCCCAGCCTGAATCATCGTCTGTAAACGTGGATTACAGGGGAGGCCGCCGCATCAGGATTCGTCTTGGTAAAAACTCCTTCAATGAAATGAAGACGCTTTCCCGCTCCCTTTTCGACTCAGAAGGATACTTAAAGGAGTATGATATCGACCCCTCCCCCTTTATCAGGAAAGCAAAGGAATTTGATCCGGGATTCATGTGGGGAAAAGATGCCATAGACATGGTGGTGGAGATCCGCGACAGGAATTTGCGGAAACGCATCATCGGCAAGAAGGAATATTCCGGCGGAAATCTTGACGGACTTCTCAAGACGAGGCTGCACCCTTATCAGGCAGACGGAGTGAGATTCGCTTTCACTGCGGGGAAAAGCATAAATGCCGACGAAATGGGTCTCGGCAAGACAATCCAGGCAATAGCCACTGCCGAACTACTGAGAAAGGAGGGGCTTATCTCGTCAGTGGTTGTCATTTGCCCCACTTCGTTGAAATATCAATGGCTTTCTGAGATAAAGAGATTTACGGAGTCTTCCGCCGTAGTGGTAGAAGGCGACCTGCTGAAGAGAGCCAAAGCTCTCGCGGCCGATGGATTCTTCAAAATCGTGTCGTATCATGGCATTGCCAACAATATCAAGGCAGGCTACGTGCCGGAAACCGACATGGTGATAATCGACGAGGTGCAGAGGCTGAAAAACTGGGAGACAAAAATGGGCATTCAGTTGAGGAAGCTCAATTCCCCTTATGTGCTTGCCTTGTCGGGGACACCGCTCGAAAACAAGCTGAAAGAATTATATTCCGTCATGGAGATGGTTGACCAGTTCGCGCTCGGTCCTTATTATAAATTCACGACCGAGACTACCCTTACCGACGAAACGGGAAGAGTGGTAGGATACAAAAACCTTCACATGGTGGCACAGATGCTTGAAAGCGTGCTTATCAGAAGACGGAAAAAAGACGTGAAGCTCCAGATGCCCACAAGGACCGACACCAATCTTTTTGTGCCGATGACCAAGGAGCAGGCCGCAATGCACGCGGACTTCCAATTCCATGTCTCGATCCTGATCAACAAGTGGCATAAGTATAGATTCCTCAGCGAGACTGACCGGACCAGGCTTCTGCTTCTGCTTTCAAAGATGAGGATGGTATGCGACAGTACTTTTATTCTTGACCAGGAAACCCGATTCGACACAAAAATAGACGAGGCGATGGCCATCATACGCAACCTGACAGAACAGGCGGATGGGAAGGTCGTCATCTTCAGCCAGTGGGAAAGGATGCTCAGGATTCTTTCGCAAGAACTTGAATCGGAAGGTATCAGTTTCAGCTTCCTTCATGGCGGAGTGCCTTCGCATAAACGGAAGGACCTTATGGACCGTTTCACCAACGATGCCGAATGTCGCGTCTTCCTGTCGACCGACGCCGGATGCACCGGGCTTAACCTTCAGGCCGCTTCGCTGCTTATCAATCTCGACCTGCCATGGAATCCGGCAGTGCTCGAGCAGCGGATTGCCCGGATTTTTCGCCTCGGGCAGGAAAATCCGGTGCAGATCATCAATATGATAGCCAAAGACACTATCGAGGAGAGAATGCTGTCGACCCTAAACTTCAAATCAAATCTATCGGCGGGGATTCTCGACAACGGCGACGATGCGGTCTTCCTCGACAATAAGAATTTCTCCAAGATAGTGGAAGTCATGGAGGACGTGGTTGACTCTGACGCATCCTCTGAAGAAGGCCATACGGAAGACACTCACGAAGGCATTGCAGAAATCCTGCCGGAAGCAACGGCCGAAACATCTCCATCGGAAAAGACCATGGAAGAAGACTCTCTGTCCGTAGAAACCGGGAAGGAGGGCACCACTCCAGATATCCCCGAAGAAAAGACCTCTATAAAGGAGAATCCTACAAAGAATGCCAACGAGAAGCCTGCGACAAAAGATGAGGCAACAAGAGATGGACAGTCTTCAAATGGCAAGTCTTCAATTAGAAATGGTAGACAGACTTCGAATAGCAATCATTCAGAAAACGAGAACCCCGGGGCTTCCCAAAGCACCTCTGCAACAACCGGCAGACAGGACTTCGGAAAAATAATGAGCGAAGGGATATCGGCAATAAGCAAAATAGCAACGGCTCTTAAAGACCCGGCTTCGGCCAGACAGATTGCTGAGGCATTGACCTCAGAGAATCCTGAGACAGGACAAATCACCCTCAACATACCCGTGCCGGACAAGGAAACCGTTGTCAACCTCTTCTCAGCCCTGTCAGCATTCCTCAACAAACCGAATTAGGCAGAGCCCTGTAAAAAAACGTTGACAGGAAATAACTTTGGCTTGCCAACATTTTTTTTTGCAAACAAACCAAAGAAAAATTTGGCAAAGCAAAAAAAAAGAACTAACTTTGCACCCACAAACGGCAAAGCCATAGTCCAGGGAAGAGACCCTAATCAACGACAAAGGCAAAGCCGGAACACCGAGCCCAGGTGGCGGAATGGTAGACGCGCTCGTTTCAGGTGCGAGTGCTGCGAGGCGTGCAGGTTCGAGTCCTGTTCT
>VSPO01000069.1 GCA_009775375.1 Muribaculaceae bacterium
TGCGCCTATATATTTTTCACTAATGTTGTTAAAAATGTTAATTTATTTGGTTTGCAACATAGGACGAAAACCACGTTGATTTTTGGCTGCAGGCCGAGAGTTTTTTTGACAATGCAACCGATAAAACAAAAAAACGTGGTTCACGTGGTTATTTTCGTGGTTGCCGTGGTTTGAAATTTCCGAGATGACCGTGGTTTGAAACCCTCGGTCAGACGGTGGTTTCAAACAAAGCTGGAATAAACCCATTAAAAACGATGTCATGAAATATCTGATCGCTATACTACTGATTCTCGCTAACGGCATTTCCGGACTGGCTCAGACGGAGGTGAAAGGCAACGTGGCGGAAGCCATCTCCGGAAAGGCTATCGCCGGGGCAAACGTGATGGTGAAAGACCCGAAGGGAAAACTCGTGGGGTTCTCCTCTTCCGATGAGAAGGGCAATTTCCTGATCAAAATCAAAGAACCCTTCGACAGCGTCACAATCAATGCCACTATCCTTGGCTACAAGCCATATTCCGCAACCATCAAACCTGACGGGAATCCGGTCGGGATTCTTATGGAGGAGGGTTCGCTACAATTGCAGGAGGTGGTGGTGAAGGGAAGCCGCATACGCGAGAACGGCGACACGATAACCTACGACGTAGGCAGTTTCGCGCAGAAACAGGACCGCACCATCGGCGACGTACTCAAACGCATGCCGGGGATCGACGTGGCAAACAACGGAAAGATACAATACCAGGGCGCGGACATCAACAAGTTCTATATCGAGGGGAACGACCTCTTGGGCGGCAAGTACGGCATCGCCACAAACGGCATCGCCCACGGAGACATCGGTGCCGTGGAGGTCATGGAAAACCATCAGCCTATGCAAGTGCTCCGCGGGCTAAGCTTCTCCGACCAGGCAGCCATCAACCTGAAGATGAAGAACAGGTCGAAAGCCACCCTGCTTGTCCACGGCACGCTCGGAGGCGGATGGTCGCAACAGCCTAAAGGGGCTCTGTGGCAGGGCGACATCTTCACGATGATGGTCACGGGGAAATATCAGATGATCACCACTTTCAAAGGGAACAACACCGGCCTTAACCTCTCCGACCAACTCACCGACTTCACTTCCGACCGCGCAGACGAGAGAATGGATGGCTACGTGGCCCTGTCGACCCCATCGACCCCCAACCTGCAGCGAAACCGCTCCTATTTCAACCGCTCATGGATGGTGTCGTCGAGCCATCTGATGAAGACGCGTAAAGGTGGGGAATTCAAGGCACAGGTGGACTACAACCACGACCGCGCCACGGCTCATGGGTCAGGCACAACCACTTATTTCCTTGACACCGGCGACAAGGTCATTCTTGAGGACAGAAGTTCGCTGTCCCACCGCAACGCCGTGACCGGTAAGTTCTCCTTCGAGGCGAACGAGAAGACCTATTTCCTCAACAACACCCTCTCGGCGGATTTCTCCTGGAACGACCTTACACTCAACACCGCCGGCACATTGCCGAACACCCAAGCCTCCAGAATGCCGGAGTATTCCGTGAGCAACCTTCTGAAACTGATCAAACGTTTCAGAGGCAACAAGCTCGTGACTTTCACGAGCCGCAACGAATGGAACTCCCTGCCGGAAAGACTGACCGTGAGTCGTGACGGTACGGAATATGGGCAGAGGATCAAGCAACACTCCTTTTACACGGACGAACGTGCCTCCCTCGGATTCGTGTTCAACCGTGTGCTGCTGTCGCTTGAAGCTGGAGTCTCCGGCTACTTCCGCAATCTCGACACCGATTTATGGGGCATCGACCTTCAGGACATAAAAGGCAGGGAGGAGTTGACCACCAATTATCTCAGGGTGTTCGCCTCCCCCAAGTTCGAGTGGAACTACAAAAGGCTGGAACTGACGCTCAATCTGCCCGTCAACCTGTATTCATATTTCTTTTCCGGAGGATTGCGCAACAGGAACGAATTCTTCTTTTCTCCGTCTCTCGCCGCAAGATTCCGCCTCACTCCGAGAATGTCTCTGACATTTCGGGGGAGCGCACGCAGGTCTCCTGCCTCCCTGCATACGATACATGACTCATCGATACTCACCGACTACCGTTCGTTCAGTTCCGGCGTCGATGACTACTATACGGCATCCGGTCAGTCGGTGTCAGCCTCATATAGCTTCCGCAACGCACAGAGCGGCATTTTCCTTATGGCGATGGGCAGTTATGGCTGGAACAGGTCGGAATACGGCACGGTGCAGAACGTAGTCGGCGACTACGTGTTTCATTCCTACAGGGCGCAGCCCTCCGATTCCCGCAATGCCATGGCCATGCTCAACGCCAGCAAGACCCTTGATTTCATGCGGGGGGCAATCGGCCTCAGGGGGAATTTCCGCCGGACCGACAACAGTCTGCTCTCCCAGGGAGTCCCTACCGACTACAGGAGCGACGCCTTCACGCTGTCGCCTTTCATAAATGGCAGCATAACGAATTTTCTGAATTGGAATCTCCGGTTTACGTGGGACCGCTCATCGTTGAAAATCTCCGACATGTCGCGACGCAGTTCCGACTCCTACGTCTATTCGGGAGGGATCACGCTGATGCCTTGCCGCCTTGTCACCTGGACCACCGGAGGAGAATTCTATCGCAACCAGATAGAGGAAGGGAGATACAAGGAGATGCTGATGCTTGATACGAAACTGACATTCAACATAAGCAAGCGTCTTGAAATATCAGCCTCCGTCACCAACCTCCTGAACAGGAAGGAATATGGCTACACCACCTACGGCACGGTGTCGCAAGCGGAACGCACGAGCCGTCTGCGAGGACGCGAATTCCTGATTTCAATATACCTTAAGAAATGATCCCAGATAAGATTGAGCTTCGCTCTGAAAAAGTCCGGAAGCTCATCGGAGAGATCCCGCCTTCTTTAGTGAGATGGGGTTTGGCAATAATAGCAATAGTATTCATTGCCTTGCTGGCCGCAGTATGCCTGTTGCCCTACCCATACTCAAACGGCGAATCAATCCTCCGGCATTTCATTGGATAGGATAGTCAGTATTAATACGCCAGTTTTTGGGGAATGTCGGGCAATCGGGCTTTAGACCATACATAAAAATTTTTATACATAAAATTTTTTATGTATAAAAAATTTTATGTATCTTTGTAAAAAAATAAATCAAGACAATTATGGCTATATCAAATAAAGTAGGGCCCCCTGTAACCGGAGAGGATTTCTATGGAAGGACAGAAGAGCTGTCACGCGCCCATCAATATCTTGACTCCAACCACTCCCTTGTTCTGTCCGCTCCAAGACGGATTGGCAAATCCTCGTTCGCTAAACGCCTCATTGAGGACAAACAGTCTATTGGTTGGAACTGTGTCTATATTGACCTTGAAGGAGTAAGGACTCGAGATGAGTTCCTGAATATTCTAATCAATAAATTTGATAAATCCGGAATCTGGACTGAAACAATCAGTTTAGCCGGAGGAATATTGAACCGAATTTTCGAGGGCATAAAAGGAATAGGGCCACTCAAATTTGATTTCACACACCCGGAAACATCTGAGAACCTGTACACATCCCTATCCGAGGTAATAGACCATACAAAAGACGCACTTGTTGTCATCGATGAGCTGACATTGTTTCTAAGTATTCTCGACAGGAATGCCGACAGCCACCGTGAGGCAGAGTTTTTCCTTAATTGGTTTAGAAGTCTAAGACAAGTCTCCGACAGTAAAATAAGATGGGTGTTTTGTGGATCGGTGGGACTGCACAACTTCACTCGTATGAGGAATCTGTCAATGACAATCAATGACCTCGTGTCTTTCGATTTCGATGCCTTGTCGGCACATGAAGCAAAAGGACTGATTGAAGCCCTTGCAGAATCTGAGAATATTTCCATGAATAATGAAATGATTGCCATCCTTCTTGAAAAATTAGAATGGCATATCCCATATTTCATCCAATTGGCATTCACCAATATCAAAAATCATCCGAATGTAAGGATGGGAGTAACTTATCGGATGATAGATGATTCCATTGACAGGTTGGCACATACTGATGAGATAAGCACATGGTCAGAAAGGCTTTCTGAATACAACGGTCAAGAGGATGGAGCACGACTTATACTCAAAAGACTCAGCCAGTCGGATAAAGGACTGTCAAGGGATCAGCTCCTTGCCATATACGCCCAATACACCGGTGAAATACCCATGAAAGCCGACAATGAGCTGAGCCTCATATTGAATATGCTTGAACATGACGGCTACATAATACGAACGGGAGGAGGAACAAGGCGTTTCCGTTCTCCATTGTTGAAGAAATGGTGGTATTATAAATTCGTTGAATGATGCCGGATCCTAAAAAATCAGTCTCTCTGACCGGATTGTCGGTCAATGACGATATATTCAATGTAGTGATTTCTGAAATAAACAGCAATTCAGGGAGTGCTATTCCTCAGCCTGTCATGATTATCGGACAGGCTGGCGCAGGGAAAACTACCCTTCTGAAAAGTATATACAGCTCTGATATATGCCAAGAAAAGTCCAAGGTATGGATAGACGGGCGAACCATATTCTGTTCTGAGGACATAACTCTAAAGGCTTCATGTGCAGACGCGTCCATTGTGTTTATAGATGATATGGATTTCTACCTGACTCGCTGTTCGTATGAAGAACAATTCAAGCTCAGGCAATTCCTTTATAACGATGGTGGACCGATGATGATTGGAACTGTCAGGAAAGTTCTTCCGGCATTGACAGAATATGAGGCACCTTTCTTCGAGGGTCTGAAAAACGTTTATATCCGCCCAATCCCGTCAGACTATATTTCACGATTATTCGATGAGCAAGATACGGTTCGGGCACATTCATTAATGAGTCTTTTACCTCCTACAATTAAATCCGTGGAGACTGTCTATGGTATCATAAAACTTAATGATTTCCCTGAAAAAGACACAACTATTCTGTTGTCGGTGTTTTCGGATAATTACAGACATTACTATGAAAATCTGCCAACAAATTCGCAGCATATACTAAATGCTTTCGATTCTGTCGATACATCCATGACAATACCGGAACTTAGAGATAAAACCGGTCTTCCCACCAATGTACTGACAGCATATTTCAGAACCCTCCACTCATCTGGTGTTATCAAGGTAGACAAATCCATAAAACGAAAAACAAAATACTCCATGAGAGACCCATTGTTTCAATTATGGATAAAACAATCAGTAGGGCCATGACAATAGGCAAACGCACTCTTAAATTTAATAAGCCAAAACAAATAAGATAGGCCGATGTGAATCGGCCTATCTCATTTGTTTTCAAAATTAATTTTCAAACTAACCTAACATCATGAAACGATTTTCTGATATTAATACAAACTGAGGCGGTGGTTGGTTCATGAAAAATGCGATTTTTTGAAAAAAATCGCATTTTTCGGGTAGAGAGGGGGTCAGTTGTAGGCGTGGAGGGAGGGTAGGAGGTTGACTCCAAAGTAGGTCATGGCCACTGTCAGGATCGACAGGAGCATGTAGACGTGGTAGCGGCGGGGACTACGGAGAAGGGGGATGCTGCGGTGGAGCGGCAGGGCATAGACGATAAACGTCACAAGCGCGAGCGTTTCCTTGGGGTCCCACGACCAATATCGTCCCCAGGAGATGTTGGCCCAGACCGCCCCGGTGATTATCCCGAATCCGAGAAGCCATTCCGCCGGATAAAGTGCGGCAAGCGAGATGCGCCGCATCCGCTCTCCCATAGCCGGGGAGATAATGGCCGCTGCGGCTGCCACGAAGGTCAAGCCCAAAAGGGCATAGGAGGTCATGACAAGCGAGACATGGAGCGACAGCCACGGGGAATGGAGCACGGGCATCAACGGCGTCACCACCGGATTCACCTCCATCAGATGCGCCACCAAAGCCAACGCTCCCGCAAACGTCATTGCAAGCCCCCTCAGCAGGAATCCTTGACGCCTGGCTATGATAATAAGAATCTCAAGAGCCAGAACGGCAAAGAGAAGTGTCTCATAAGTGTTGGAGAGCGGGATATGGTTAGACAGAATCCATTGCAAGGCGAAGCAGACAGCAGACAGAGCCGTGGCCGCCCAAAGCGTCACGCCGGACAGGCTACGCAGCAGACGTCTGCCTGACAGGGACGTAAAGGATATGGCAGCCCCAGAAAACAGAAGGATGAAAATAAGAGTGGAGAAGGGGATGCGATTGTAGAGCAACTCAAGGTCTACCCTCCATTGCGGCATCAGGCCGTCGGCTTCACCGGCCTCCACAATCAAGTCGCCGGAATAGAGCGAAAGGATTATCCCGACCTTCTCGTCGAGTTCTTCCACGGCCCTACGCATATTCTTGTCGGAGACGGACAGCAGGGGGACAATCCTATATCGGCTCGCCGAGTCGAAAAGATTTTCAATCGCGACGTATTTTCCTTCCACCCCGAGACGGGAGCGCAGATTCTTGTCTTTCACGAGCAACAGAGGCTGTGATTTCCAGGCTTCCGGATATAGTCGCATAGAAAGAAGGGTCTGCTCGGGAGACAATCCGCGATAGGACGGGGCGCCGTGAAGCTTGGCCACGACCTCGCGGGAGAGCGTGTTGAAAGTCACGACTCTTCCTTGATATACCACCTGGCGCGAGCGCAAACTGTCGGCCACCTCGGCCGGAACCCCCTTCACGCTCGACGCCGACATGAACCCGGGAGACGCAAGGATAGCCAACAGGGAGAGCGACCGCAACAGCGACCGCCATCTGCAACGGCGCGAAAGAAGCACCCAAAGTCCGGCCACCGTGAACATAACGAATCCGCTATATACGAGCGCGATTCCCCAAGGGTCGTGGTTGACGGAAAGCACCGTCGAACCGTCGGTGTCATAACCCGACTGGCAGAAACGATAGCCGTCGGTCGTCAGAATCCTATTCATGGAGACCACGCAATGCCGGCCGTCTACCTTAAGATACGAAACGTAGTCGCGAGGGGCTATCCCCCCGGGATAATATTCCACCCTGAAGCTGTCGAGCTCCAGGGCCACCGGGAGGGGGAGTAGCCCCCCTCCCGACGACCGGAACTCAACCACTTTTTCACCGGGCGACAGTCTGACTGCCCCGCGCTCCTGAAGGAGCCACGTGCATATCGCCCCGGCAAGGATAAGAACGAACGACAAGTGGAGCGTCAGCGCAGCCGGATTCCTCCACAGCATTCTTCCCCGGCCTTTCATATCTTCCTCATGGCCATACATTCCATCTCCACGAGCCATCCCGGGCGGCAGACGGGGGCTTGGAGAATCACGTAGGGGATGCCGCTGAACCTTTCCTCAAACATCCCCTTGACCACGACATAGTCGGCGGGGTCGCGGAGATAGACGAGAATCTGGCCCACGTCTTCCCAGCCGCAATCGGCTGCGGCAAGAAGCGACCCCACGTTTTCCCACATGCGGAGCGTCTGGCGACGTATGTCGCCCGGCCATACGATTTGTCCCTTATTGTCGATGCTCGCCGTGCCGGAGATGAAGAGATGGCGGCGGTCGTCGTAGTCAACGCTCGTGGCTCTTTCGAACGCCACTCCATATTCATACGTGGGGTTGAGATGGTCGGGAGCGTTTATCTGACGCATGCTTCCCTCTTTCAATCCGAGGACAGAATATGAGTCCATCGCCACGAGAGCCGTGCGGTCGGCCTGGCGACCGCCGATTCCCGTGCTTGCTATGAATCTTGTAGAGGGGGTGAGACCAAGGGCCTGGAAGGCCTGGTTGCGCCCCTTGACCACTTCGGCGTAGTCGACATCTACATTCTGCACGAATAGCCACGTGCGTACACAGCTGTCGAGCAGACTTCCCCCCCGCTCTGAGAGGGCTTCCTGGGTGGAGGTCAGCATAAAGAGCATGGCATGGTAGGGGTCCATCCCCGGGCGGCGGCATCCCCCCTCGAATATGTGGGTATGCCCGAACGCCTCCACGGCAAACCGGCCATCTTCCGCCTGCGCAACAACTGCGTCTTCAATCATCCAGACCCATAGCGCCACCTTCGTAAGGCTCAGCGGGGGTTGCTCCACGATCGACGTGGCGCATTCCCCGTCGTCGGGAAGAAGAGGCTGCTGATTGACGGCGTCGCTGAGAAACCAGCGGCGGAAGACCGGACGCATCCGTTCCCCCAAGGAACTCTTGACCTCCTCGTATTGCATGAGAATCCCGGCAAGCTGCTGTTCGTAGGTCAGAGTCGGGTCGTCGATTGTGATTATGGTGTGGGCTTCGCGTTTACCTCCGGAAGCCTCTATGATTTTCGTCGTGATCATTTCGCGCCTGAATTAATCCAGTTTTCAATAAAATCTATTTCATTTGACTTCAAAAGTTCCGAATGGTTGAATGACCATCCGGAAGAAATTCCCGTGGCCACGGCCTGCCAGAGAGTGGAGGCGGAAGCGTCGTCGGGAATGACCCGGTCTGCGCCGTCGATAACTGTCGAAGGCACATCGACAAGCATTCATAGGCCCTTGCCGGCATAAGGTCGAGTCCGGCAGCGGCATGCCCCGTCGCCCCGTGGCACTGTATGCAGCTTTCAGAGAAAATCTTGTCGCTGATCGAGGCGAATCGCGAGGCATCCACCTCACCGGCATTGAATTCCACCTCCGTCGAGCCTGCCTCGTCGAGAGCAATCGAAGAATACGTGAAAATCCTTTCGCGTAGACGGTTGATGAGGCAGACCTCAACGGATGTGGCATCCGAGGGGACGTTGGAGAGCACGACCGACTCCGTCCCATCGGACAGCGGCTTTGAGACCACTGCGTAGCCATCACCCTTGCGGAAAGCCGCCAATGCCACGGAATAGCGGGAATCCCCGGCATAATCGGAGCAGCCCGAAATCGTAGCGTTCATGACGACCGACCTGCCTCTGGAATTGTCATCCACCGACACCTCGTCATAGATTTTCCCGTCGTCGCATGCCGTCAGGACTAAAGCCAAGGCAGCGACGGATAAAAGCAACTTTCCCATCGTCAGAAGGTGTATTGGATTTGGATAGTGCCGTTATGCTGGGCAAGCCCCAGGTCGTCGTTGTCGCGGTCGAGCTGAGTCTTGTGGCTTGTGCGCCCTATGTAGCGGTACATTGCCTGCAATTTCAGGTTGACCCCCTTGAAGAAATAGTTCACGCCGACGGCCGGCATGTTGAGGAATCCTCCCTTGTCGAGGCCGTTGCGGTCGAGGAAGTCGTATCTCAGGGCCGGCTGCACCCTGTCGGAGACGAAATAGCCTGCCTGAAGATAGCCTCCGAGATAATCGAAACTATCGTCGATTTTCTGGCGTTTCGTGAAACCCACGTGCATATAATACGCCTCGGCGGCGAGATATAGGCGATTGCGCATCCAGGCCAGTTCGAGACCTGCGCGGAAGTCGTTGGTGCTCTCGTTTTCGCTCTCCACGTTGATGGAGGCCGACGCACCGACGAGCAGTTTGTTGAGATCTAGCTGGTTGGGGTTGCCTTGTGTGGCCGGCATCACCCCGAACGGCTGGAACGTCAGTCTTCCGGCATAAAGCAGCGAGGGGATATGCCAGTCGTCGCTGAAGGTCTTTGTCGCGCTGTTGGTGGAGGAGCCTGTGCCGTTGAAGAGACCGACCTGATAGCCCCACTTATCCTTGACCATGCCGTGGAACTCCACTCCGAGGTCGAACCCCGTCATCATCGAAGGGGTCACGGCATTCAATGAATGGGGAAGAATCACCGGGGCGGTCAGCGAGACGGGAAGGGTGGGGAAGAGGGTTTCGCCGAGGGTGGTCAGCGTGGCGTGGGTGAAGGGAGTCTTGAATTTACCTATTCTCACGCCGAATTCGTCGGCCACCTTCATGTCGGCCCATGCCTGCTGGAGCAGCGCACCGCCCGAAGCGGCGGCATTAATGGAGAGATTATAGGATATGAAGCCGAAGGCGCGGCCTGTGAAACCGAGCACGGCGTAGGGTATGGAGAATCCGGTGTTGTGGACGTGATCCTGATTGTAGGCCGGGTCGAGACCTTCGGAGTCGTAGTAATTGAAATCCACGGCCGTCTGCACCATCAGATAAGGCTTGAACTCGAATTTTTTATCGGTGGATTCCCAGACGAAACCTTTCCGTCCGGCGAAGGAGACAACTCCGTTTTCCGTGTCGGCGTCATATTGGGCTGAGGCCAGCAGCGGGATGAGGGAGAGGATGGTCAGTAATATCTTTTTCATGTGCTTGATGATGTTTTGGATGTGAAAATGTCAGAGAGATTCGAGGAAACGTATCAGAGCGTCGCGGTCGGCCTTGGGCATCTTGGCGAAAAGCTGTCGGGAAGCCTCCCCTTCTCCGCCATGCCACATGATGGCCTCCGTGAAATTGCGGGCTCTGCCGTCGTGGAGGAAGTAGGTGTGTCCGTTGACCTTCTCCTGCAGACCTATCCCCCAGAGCGGGGTCGTGCGCCATTCATTGCCCATAGCCAGTCCGGAGACATAGTTGTCGTTGAGACCAACGCCCATGATTTCCGAGCCCATGTCGTGGAGAAGGAAGTCGGAATAAGGATGGATTGTCTGGCCTCCGAGCCACGGAAGACGCGTGCCGTTGAGCAGGGTGGAGCCTGAAGGACGAGTGTGGAGCGTCGTGACATGGCAAAGATGGCACTTAGCCTCATAGAAATTCTTTTCGCCGCGCTTCACGACGGGGTCTTCCGTATTCCGGCGGGCGGGGACTCCGAGGCATTGCATGTAGAGGTCGACGTTCTCCATCTCCTCCGTCGATACGTCGAGTTTGTCGTAGAGCAGGCCCATCATCGATCCTTGCGACATCTGGAGCTGCCCTTCGCAGATTTCCTCGGGATAGCGGCTGTTGGTCACGCCCATGTCGGAGGAGAAGCCGAGTTCCACGGTCAGGTCGGCGTGTTGCGCCTTGTTGCCCGAAAGACCTAGCGACCTCACGCCGCGCTCCGTGATATAGTTGCAGCGTCCGGAGATGCCATATTCAGGATAGTTGCTCTTTTTTGCCAAAGCCTCGATTTCCAGAGGGTCGAGAGCCATCATCTGCCCCATGCCTACGTGGCGCAGGGGAATCCTGACCGTGCAGAAGAGGTCTTCGGGAGCGATGTCTCCCTTATACCAGTCGGTCACGGTGTAAGTGGGGCGTGCGAGCTCATATTTCTCCCCGTCGGGGAAAGAGAAGGTCTGATAGTCCCAGTCAACTTTGACTTTCCCTTCGGGAGTTACCCCATAAATTGCCTGGTCGTGGATCACGCGGCCATAGTCGGGGAAGAAAGCCCCGTTTTTCCTGGTCACGTAGACGAGCATTGATGAGAAACCATAGGGACCCGAACCACCGTCGGCCCATCCGGCCGGTTTAGTGCGCCCGGCGTTGCTGTGGCAACTGCCGCATGAATATCCGGCATAGACCGGGCCCAGTCCTCCACCCATTCCGTTGGAGCTCGTGCGCATGTCGTCGTAGAGCTTGTCACCGAGGTTGAAGCGGAAGTTGTAGTTGCCGGTCACCCAGTCGGCGGGCGAGTCGTAGGATTTCGAGGTGCTTGTAAAGACGGAAGATGTCCCGGCCGACAACTTATAGCCGACCGGAACTTCCACATCAAGCACGTCGAGACCATCCTCTCCACAAGCGGAAAGGATGGCGCCGACAAATAACATCGAAAAATAACTAAATCTCATTAAACAACTTTCTTTTTATGCCTGTTTTACTTCACCTTTCTCGGCTTCCCGTCTTTGAAGAGCAGGAATTCGAGGGTATGCTATGTAGGTTTGTCACGTTCTGTTATTTTAATACAAACTACCTGTTTTTACATGTGAATAATCGGAAACGACAAGACTTAAAACACCGTCTTTCCATACAGACACAGTCAGTAGATTATTCTTATCTTCACAGAATGCCTCAATACAGAACCTTCTATCATCGTCAAGTCTATAAGTTTCCTCATATTTTGAAACAGCCACAGTATCTTTTTTCAAAATACGGGTAACTTGGAACTTACTTTCGGTGGTTCCTTCTATCGAAACCTTTATAATCCTTGACTTTGGTACATATTCGTCCTCATGATTACAGCTGAGCAGAAGAAATCCCGAAGAGAGTGCGAACAGCAATAAGCGTGTTTTCGTCAACGTCATATATCTATCTGACCAATAGTGCAAATTCAACATATCTTATTTGTGATGTTGTGCATATTTGTAGTAATATGCACAACATCAATATCTTATATAAAGAACTTCTATAAATTACTTCACCTTTCTCGGTTGCCCGTCTTTGAAGAGAAGGAATTCGAGAGTATGGAAACCTCTGATATTCTGTGAAGCTTCAATCTCTTCCTTGCTTTCATCATCATTCCAAAGCATGTCGTTGAAATTGCCTGATTTGAGGATGTTGACGATGGCGTCCTGATCGAGAGGCCAGCTGTCCATGTTGGGATCGAGGCCAAGAGCGTCAACAGGGCCGAAGAGGAATGCCTCGCTCTCCTCCCATGGTTCGCGTGAGCTGAGCCAAGCGTCGCATGCCTTGCTGAAATTAGTGTCGGATGGGGATGCGGCGAGCGTCTTCACTGCGCTCAGAAGCTGCGCGTTGCGCTCTTTGAGAAGGGAATAGGTGGGGAGCACCACGTTGTCGACATAATTGGCTACAATGGCATCGAGCTTTGCATCGTGGCTTGCGTCGAGACCACTGAAGAAGGGCCTGAGCTCATTGGCGAAGATATTCTTAAGCTCATCGCATGCGGCCATCGCTGCCTCCGACTCAGCGCAGACGATATTGTTGCGGAAAGGCTGGGGGATGCTGAGAATTGCGTTGTAGGTCTTCTCTATCGAAGCTTTCACCTTGCTGTCGAGTTCCGGATTGAGCTCGGCGGTCAGCCCGGCGATAGAGTTGTCGGCCACCTTGTTGTCGAGCGAACCGAAATAGGAGTTGCGGATGGAGACGATATTGTTGGAATAATCGTCGCGGGAATGCCAGCTATACCATGACTCCACTGCATAGAGCGCTCCTTCATGGTTGCCGTTCTTATATTGCTGATACGGACTGCCGATTTTCTGCTCCCCGACCTCGTTGGCGATGGTTTCGCAGCCGGCGAGAATTTCGTCGATGCAGCTTAAAGCGCTTGGATAGGAGGAATTGTTGTGCTCACGGAACGTGTCCTTGAACGCCTTGCCGCCATTGTAGCTTTCATTCCAGGATTTGTAGAGGTTTTCGGAATCCTTGGCGAGAAGCTCGGCCACACGCACAGTGTAATTGTGCCAGCCTTTGGCAATCTCGGAAGAATACTCAATGTCTTTTGATGAAGGTGCGTCGGGACCGTCGTTGCTGCTGCAAGAACCGAGTGAAAGGACTCCGGCGAGAGCCGTCAGGCAAGCTGCGCCGGGAAGAAGGATTTTTTTGAATGATAGCATATCTATTTTAGTTTTAATTAATGTCTGATTAAATGGCGTTTGCCCGTCAGCGGCGGAAGAACCATCCGATGTAGGCAATGCCGATTGAGAATTCGTTTTCGCTGTTGTAATTGCCTTTGCCGAACACTTTCGACGTGCCAATCTGGCGGGTGGAGTAATCGGCCTTCACCACAAGATTTGGCAGGGCAAACCAATTGAGACCTGCGGTCCACTTGCTGACCTCCAGCCGACGGTCGGGGCTCCAGGGCTTTTCCACCACTTTCTGAGGATTATGATATTCATAACGTCCGAATGGGAAGAGCGAGGGACAGCCGGCGATGTTTAGAATATTTTTTATGTCCAGGCCAAGTTCAGCTCCATAGCTGAGAGCGTTTTTGGCGATGGGGGTCAGTCGGCTGTAGGGGGAAGCGTTGGGAAGACGACCGTTGCGCTCGTTGAGGGCGCGGGTGTTGCCGATATGTCCGTAGGTGAGGTCGGCGCGAAGGGTAAGGTAGCGGTGGCGGTACTGGGCGTCCCAAGTCAGGACCTGAACAGGCACTTTGCCATATCCGGCATACGTCTCGGGTTTGTCGGAATTAGACCCCGCGTCGCGGCAATAATAGAATGACACTCCCGTGCGCAGACCGGGGATTCCGCGCCAGTCGAGGCGGGCGACGTAGGCGGGCGACGTGAAATTGTCAGACTCAAAAAATCCCTGCTTCCCAGAGGCAATCCACGTGTCGCGGTCGAACCCGTTGGCGTTAAGCCCGGCAACTACCATCAGCTGGTAGTCGAACGTTGCGGCTTTGCGTCCGAACGTTCCGAAAAGCTCGATGCCCGTCTCATGCCATGTGGAGGGCATAATAGCTGTCTGGCTTTCGGGGCGGATGGTGCCGAAGAAGTTGATCGGCTCATGATGGGCGTTTGTCAGGCCGACTGGCACTATCATGTGTCCGGCACGGATGTTGAAAGCGGGAGTTATCAGGCGGGTGATGTGAAGCTGTTCGAGAGCCACCTCGCCCCCTTTCTCTATTTCCGTCTCATATTCGCCGTTCTCGTTGCCTTCAAGTTCTACGGCTGTGCCAGTCCCTCCGGCCTCGAACTCGATTTCTGCCCCGAGAATCCATTTTGGGGTGAATTTATAGTCGAATCCTATGGTAAACCGGGGGATTGCGATCGTGTTGCGATGATCCTTTACGGAGCCATCTTTAAGGAAACGGTTGATACCATAATCCTTAAAAGAAGCCACGGCCTCGCCATAGCTTCCGAACCGGAATTTGGAATATCCTGCGGTGTCGGCAAGTTCCTGTGCGGAAGCCGGCAGAGTAAGGAGGGAGAGGAGGGCCGTCAGGGCCGATGTGAGCTTGATATGTTTTGCCGTCATTTCTATGATGTTTTTGACGATGCAAAATTACAACCGATCCCCGGCCTCCGAAATACACACAAATTGGTAAAAACGGCCCCTGCCAATACCTATATCAGAGTAAAAGCACGATCATCCCGTCCCGGCCACGGATTCATCCGCGTCGGAAGGTAGGCGCATGGAGGCAATTTATTGTTCCATTCGTCAGTGTTAGGTCCGATTGAAGGCTATTAATGGGATTTCATGCTCCAGCCCTGCAAATTATTGTTAATCCATTGCTTGTTCTCCATATTTTTTCGTAAATTTGCAATTCGCTGTAAGAAAGCTGTCATCCAACATGATGGCTTATCAGAAATCAATAATCTGAACACCTAATTAAAATAACCATAAAATATCATAGAATGAGAAAGACAAGATTTTTTGGAATGGCAGCTGCCATTCTTGCGCTGACTGCCTCTATGGCTTGTTCACAGTCGAAACAAAAGGCGGCGGTGGCTGAAAGCGAAGCCGTCGATTCCGTCTTCGTAAAGCCGCTCCGCGTAGAGGGGACGGCCCTGCTCAACACGGATGGCGACACGGTGGTGCTGACCGGCGCGTCGTTCGGATGGCATGGTAATTGGGGAAGATTCTATACTCCCGGTTCCGTGAAGGCCATCAAGGAGAAATGGGGAGCCAACGTGACTCGGGCCGCAATCGGAGCCCACACGTCGGGCGACGTGCTCAATTCCTATGAGGCCGATTCCGCATATGCCGTCAATTCTGCCATTGCCGTAATCGACGCCGCGATTGCCAACGACATGTACGTCATCTGCGACTGGCATTCCCACGAAAACCGCAAGGAGAATGCCAAGAAATTCTTCGAGGTCATATCGAAAAAGTATGGCGACGACCCCCATATCATCTATGAGATATGGAACGAGCCTCTCCAGATTCAGTGGCAGGAGATAAAGGACTATGCAGCAGAGGTCATACCCGTCATTCGCAAAAACGCTCCCAACTCGGTCGTAATCGTTGGCACTCCCAGCTGGGATCAGGAGGTGGACAAGGCTGCGGCCGACCCTCTGAAGGAGAAGAACGTCACTTACGCACTCCATTACTATGCTGCGACGCATAAGGATTATCTCCGCGAACGCGCACGGCAGGCCATCGACGCGGGTCTCCCGCTCTTCATCTCCGAATGCGGCTCCATGGAAGCCACCGGCGACGGCCCGATCGACTATGAATCATGGAACGCATGGGTTGACCTTGCCGACCGCAACAAACTCTCGATGCTGATGTGGAGCATTTCCGACAAGGTGGAGACATGCTCCATGCTGGAGCCCGGCGCCCCCTCCGACGGAATGCAATGGACCGACGACAACCTCAAGGAATGGGCCCGTCTCGTCAAAGAGACCACCCAAACCCGCAACTCAAAATAATCCTACAAACCTAAACGGAAACTAATAGATTACGACTCATAAATTGCCGTCATGGCTATGCTTTGGCATAGCCATGACGGCAATTTAGTGTTTCCCAATATGGTTTTAGGGTTCTTCGTCAGGATTTGGGTTTTCCGGCGGTTCTACCTCTTCTTCTGTATCAGCAAATTCCTCGCATGCGAATTCTTTACATGAATGTTCCAGACAAATGTGGGCAGTGCAATTGTGTGTACCGCAATGATGAGCATCACAGCTTGAGTCCATTGTCGCTATCTCAAATGAATGATTCTCTTCGGCATCTACGATAGTACGGATTCCCATGTCAATCCATGAATTTTCATTGACTACTACTTCAATAGGTGGTGGTGGCGGTGTTATCATAATTAAAAAGTTTGGTACTCTAAAAACAAACATTTATTAAAATTTGTTTAATGAACATAAAAACTTTTTTAATTATGACAATGTCAAAGAATAGCAACATAGATGTAAAAGTTAAGGACTTAAGAAAATCCCGATATTCATATTTATTTATGGATAAAGGGAATTGTTACGTCTATTCTTCAATGACAAATATGCTTTTACAATTGTCGCAAGAAATTTATGAATTTCTTGTAACTGGAAATATTCATGGCCTATTGAGTGTCAAAGAAGGTAAATCTTTTGAATTTCTTTTATCTAAAAAGATTATTAATTCTGAGACAGAAGATGATGATTTAAGGAATATATTGAAAATAAACTATTTGCAATCTTCCTACCAAACATCTCATATGAATCTTACCCTGTTGCCGACAGAGGGATGTAATCTACGGTGTCCATATTGTTTTGAGACGGAAAAGAGTGGTATGTCGATGAGCGATGAAGTAATAGATCAGGATGTAAGGTATATCAAAGAGCGTTCGTGTGTAAAAACCTTATCAATAACATGGTTTGGAGGTGAACCACTACTAAGATATGATATTATTGAAAAGCTTTTGTTGAAATTAACCTCAATTGACAATAAAAAAATAATATCCCAATCCATTGTAACTAATGGGACTATAATAAATGAAGAAATTCTAAGATTATTTAGGAAATATCCTTTGGATAATATTCAATTCACAATTGATGGGACAAAGGAAGAGCATAATAAAAAACGCTTTTTTGCACCGAATAAAGGAACTTATTCAATAATTATAAACAACATTAAGAGATTTTGTGAATCATTTCCAAACACAAAAGTTTCAATTAGGATAAATGTTGATAAGAATGTTTCTCCTAAATTTGTGGAAATATGTCGAGAAATTAGAAGAGAGATTAATGTTAAGCATAGATATAATCTAAGAG